>JBFGQG010000542.1:0-2711 GCA_041564295.1 Anaerolineales bacterium
CCGCGTGGAGTGCAGGATCAGCCCGGTCGTGCCGAACACGATCCCCATCACCAGCAGCAGCACCGATAAGAGCCCATAACCGATCGCGTACGCGCCGGTGCGGAAGAAGGCGGACAGGGCCAGCGTGCCGAACACGGTCCCGGCCGCCATCAGCGCCACCCCCAGCAGGCTGTTGATCAGCAGCGGGCGGTACTGACCCACCAGGTGCAGCAGCCCGTTCAATACGATCATGCCGTGCCGCACCACGTTCCGCTTCGGTTTTTCATGGTAGCGGATCATGATCGGGACCTCCACCATGCGCAGTTTGCTCTCTTTGACGATGAACTGCATCTCCGATTCGACGGAGAAGCTGTCCGATTGGAAGGTCAGCGCTTCCAGCGCGGCCGGGGAGAAGGCCCGGAACCCGCTCTGCGAATCGGATGTGTGCACGCCGGAGATCGTCCTGGTCAGCAGGTTGAAGGCGCGGTGGCCGAGGACACGGTGCTTCGGCACTTCGCTGTCTCCGTTCAGGTAGCGGGAACCGATCACGACGTCGGCGCGGCCGTCCAGGACCGGCGTGATCAGGATAGGGAGGTCGCAGGCGCGGTGCTGCCCGTCCCCATCGATCACGGCGACGGCTTTCGGGCTGTGCCGGCGCGCGGTCTCGATGCCGGTCTGCAGCGCCGCCCCTTTGCCGCGGTTGATCGGGTGCGAGACCACTGTCGCGCCGCCTGCCGCGGCGACCAGGGCCGTGCTGTCCGTGGAGCCGTCATCGACGACGATGACATGATCGACGAGACTGCGCAGCTTGAGGACCGTCGATCCGATGTGCAGGTCCTCGTTGTGCGCCGGCACGATCACGATGACGTCGCGGCGGTTTTCTTCCAGTAAGCTGATACTCTGTCCTTCGTTTGCGTTTTGTGCAGGGTGCTCCATGCCTCCCCCTCCTTTGATGGGTTGTCATAAACGGGTCTGGCGATCAAAATCGATTGTTTTGTGCCGGGCCGTCCGCCGGAGGTTTGTGTGGTTCAGTCCAGGATTTGGCCGGGCCCGGCATGCTCCGCCCTCCCGACAATCGGAACATGTCTGGTACAGGGCGGAAAAGTAAATTGTTGCGTGTGCCGCGAAAAGTTAAAATTAGCCACGAACGACGCTGTGAACTGTTGCTTTGTGGGAATGCCTCCCTCTCAGAGGAAAAAATAAAGTTTGAGAGATTGTGCGACTACTGACAGAAAAATTAGCCTCAGGAAATTCAGTGCAATCTTTGTTGGGAAGATTCCTCGATCCCCTGCGGGAATCTAATCTTATTCTAATATAATATCGGAGATCCTGTAAATCGCTAAATAGAAAGCCTCCTGATTTCATCACCATCCTCCCGGCATTCGAGAAATCCTTTCATTGGGCTCGAATTTCCCACGTATAAATCGGAACTTCGTTGCCGGCCTACAGAATCCCCGAGAGCCTTTCCGACGAGACCATCAGGGCTGCCACCCCCTCCATCCCGATCTCAGCTTTCCAGCCCAGGCGCTGAACTTTGCTGATATCCGCAGCGAGGTAGCGCTCTCTCCCTGGCGGTTCCTCGGCGACGTCCACGTAGTCCGACCAGTCCAACCCGGCGGCGTCGAACGCCGCTTCGGTGAAAGCCGCGACGGAATAGCTTCTACCCGTGCCGATCACGTAGTCCGCCGGTTTTTGCTGCTGGAGGATCCGCCAGTAAGCATCGGCGTACTCGGGCGCCCAGCCCCATTCCCGGACCTCATTTGGGTGGTCGATCCTGAGGTGATCGCGTTTCCCCGCCGCAATCTGGACTGCCGCGCCGGCGATCCGCTTGCTGAGGGCGTGGCCTGGCTGGAGCGGAGAGTCGCGGTTGAAAATGACTCCCGTGCAGGCGAACACATCGTACTTTTGCCTGTAAAAAGCGATCTGCTGTTTCGCCCGGGCTTCTTCTACCGTCGCCGGATCGTCTGGTCCCCGGTCTGCCACCGGTTCTCCCGGTCCTTTTGCAAAAAGGCCGTGCGCCTTCTCGCCAGAGGCAGCCTGGAAAAAGCGTTCGCGGTTCCCCAGCATCCTGAGCGCCTCGAGAACGTTCTGCGTGCCCTGCTCGATATTCGGGTCGCAAATGCGCAGGTCCTCGCCCGGTGCCCCGCACTCAACCTGGGAGCTGAGGTTGTAGATTTCCTCCGGGCGGATGGTTTTCAAGAGATGCAGCACACCCTGGAAGTCCTGCAGCGAGAGCTGGACGGTGTGTATCCTGTCATGGATGCCGAGTGCTTTCAGGCAGTTGAAGGCGCGGCCTGAAGCATCCGGCATCGTGCCGAAAACGCGGTATTCATTTTTAAGAAGATAGCGGGCAAGATACGCCCCGTCTTGCCCGGATATCCCCAGGATAAGTGCTTGTTTCATAGAGTATTAATTCAGACCCGGTGAGCTGCGAAGCGAGGAACTTCTGCCTCCACTGCCGGAAAATAATTGACCTGCCCCTGGCGGCCTTTGTCGTTTGAGCTTTTCCAGTCTATAATTTTTATGCCCAATTTCGAATGGGCAATTGTCTGGATGGAGTAGGCATTTGTACTTATTTTTGATTTAAGTGTTGAAATTATCCGCGAATCTATCTATTCTATATCTGCCGGATTTTTATCGAGGGTTTGCATCCTTATATGAAAATGAAATGGCGAACACTGGCTGTTCGCGGTGGTGCGTGTGTATGTCCTGGCGGTCTGAATGATCAGCGG
>JBFGQG010000543.1:0-2704 GCA_041564295.1 Anaerolineales bacterium
ATGGCAGCTATCGTATCCACGCTGAGAGGGCTTGGGCAGCAGGCGCTCGCTCCGGTTCAAGGTATCCAGGATGTCAGCGACGCCATTAGCACGCAGGTGTCCGAGGCCCTTAACGCTACGCCAACAATCATCCCGGATCCGATAACGATCGTCCATGATATTCGCGCCCTCGCTCGCTTTGAAACTCTTCAGTACACTGTTGAAAGGGTGATCACTGCGGAATCCGGATTGAACCTGCTAGGAAACCTTTTCAGCGATAAGTTGTTATTTGTCGCACACGGCGTTGTAATTGCAGGGGTAGATCTGCAAAAAGTGGGTGGGGATGATCTCTGGGTTGAAAACGGTATCCTGCATTTTCGGATGCCGGAAGCCGAGATTTTTATTTCAACACTTGATAATGAGAAATCTTACGTTTACGACCGAGATACTGGCTTATTGACAAAAGGAGATGTCAATCTCGAATCGGAGGCGCGCCGGGTTGCGCAGGATGCAATCCAGGAAGCAGCGCTCGAAGATGGAATACTTGAAACAGCTGATAGAAACGCGGAACAATATTTTTCAATCCTGCTTCGCGAACTTGGATACCCGGATGTTATTTTCGAGGATTAACCTCTTCCGATTTCTCTAGAAATGATAACCGGATTCGACTAACGCCTCCATCGCCTGATGGAGGCGTTCTTCTTTGACCAATACATAATCCGTGTCATAAGTCGAGACTGCAAATATACTGATCTTTTCCTCGGCGAGGATTGTTGAGATACGCGCCAGGATGCCAGTCAGTGTAAAATCGAGCGGACCTAGTACCTTGATGGCCCTCCAACCGGACTCATACTTGTCGCTTGAGAAGTGAATATCCTCGACGCACACAATTGATACCTCATCTGCAGTCTTGACGATTGAATAGAACGGTGACAATGCGATTTGTGCCGGAATGGGGACAAAACTATCTAATCTATGAATGGTGAACCGTTCCGCCAGGACGGATAATTTTAACCCGCTCATAAACCAGAACTAGCGGCGCATTGTCCAGGATGGGTTGCCGTATTTCTCATTGACATGCGCCCTTGCTCTTTTTTCCTCGTTCATCGTCAGCTCGCTGCATTCAAATTGGATCCCCAGTTCCTCTCGAAGACCTGTTTCCAGCGCAGCAGCGGCTTCTTCCCAGGTCACCCGTTTCCCGATTGCATATTCAACCGTCGTCGCTCGCGCTGGAATCCGTGCTGCTGCATCTTGCCTATCTTCTTCGTTGTCGAAAACCAGGCATTGGGTTATGCGGGCCAGGTCGCCATGGAGTGGCAGAGTTCCATGCTGAAGGACGCCGCCGCTTCGGCGGACCTGGGCACTACCGATCAATTTTTTGCCTTCGAACGTGATCTCCCAGTTTGACGGCACTTCAAAGCAGACCGGACCTTTCGGGTCGGAGTCAGGTGGCAGGTCATAGCGTTCTTCATGTTTTGCAGCTACGGCAAGGTGCTCTAATCCTCGCAAGAGTGCAAGCGAAATTGTTTTGTAACTCTGCAGGATGCCGGCTGCCATTAGAGGATGGTCTGCAGCAGCGCAGACCGAGTAGGTTATTTCATCGATGTGCAGGATTGCCTTTCCGCCCGTTGGGCGGCGAACGACGTCCCACCCGTTTGCCTTTAGCAGGGATTCATCAACGTCCGAAAAGAATTGGCCGTAGCCAAGCGAGAGGCAGGCGGGCGACCAATCATACAGCCGGAATACAGGCGGGGATTCGCGGACGGTTACCGACTCGAGCAAAGATTCATCTACCGCCATGTTCCAAGCGCCATTTGCGGCTGTGGAGCGAAGAATTCGCCAATTCTGATCACGAATTATCATGATTTTGATTGTAACATCAGGTATCATAATGATTATGAAACCTCTCATGATAAACGAACTTATCAGTCAAATCTGGCACGGTGCAGATTACAACTACGAACAATGGTTGGATTCTCCAGAAGTTCTCAAGGAGGATTTTCGACTTATGAAGGTCGCCGGGTGCACGGCGATGAGCATCGGGATATTCTCCTGGTCGATGCTTGAACCTCGAGAAGGACAATTCGAGTTCGGCTGGCTGGATGAGTTGATGGACGAATTAGTTCGCAATGGGATTCGCGCTATTCTTGCAACACCGAGTGCAGCGCATCCCGCCTGGTTGTCTCGCAAATATCCGGAAGTTTTGCGGATGGATATCGATTACATGCGTGAGCGTCACCGAGGCAGACAGAATTTTTGCAGGACGTCAAAGGTTTTTCGAGAGAAAACAGCAGGAATAAACACCCTCCTGGCAGAACGCTACAAGGACCACCCTGCGCTTTTACTCTGGCACGTTTCAAACGAATACGGATCCACTCCATGCTATTGCCCGAATTGCCTGTCTGATTTCAGGCGCTGGCTGCGCGAACGGTACGGCGAATTGGAAGCGGTCAACAAGGCGTGGTGGACGACTTTCTGGAGTCACCGTTATTCGGAGTGGGATGAAATCGACCCGGTCGATCCCTCGAACAACGGATTGATGCTTGATTGGCAGCGATATAACAGCGACCAGGTGCTTTCATTCTTCTTGAACGAAATCGCTCCACTGCGGGAAATCACGCCAGGCATTCCGATCACGACCAATTTCATGCGTCCGGATGTCGGACTGGACTATTGGAAATTTTCGGACCACGTAGATATCATCAGCTGGGATAGTTATCCGGAA
>JBFGQG010000544.1:0-2694 GCA_041564295.1 Anaerolineales bacterium
CAGGCTTCAAAATGAACTCGGAACCTGGAACCTCGTACTGCTTCGTGCATTATAGTCTATAGGATTCAATTCAGATATGCATCAAAAACAGACTCATTTGCTTTGAAGTACAATTTCACATCATGAACGGAGGAATTATCAAAGCATTCGACGATAACCTCGTCCTGCGTGCAGCTACAGCAGCAGATGCAAACAAACTGGCCGAATTCAATGCCTGGATCCACTCGGATGACGGCCCGGAAAAACCGGAACAGACCCTCGGGGTATGGACGCGCGACCTGCTTCTCGGCTCTCATCCGACGTTCAAACCCGGGCTGACCACGATCGTCGAAGATTCGTCGAACGGTATGGTGGTCTCAACGGCGCTCATCATCCCCCAGGTCTGGGCGTACGAAGGGATTCCCTTCGGTGTAGGCCGGCCTGAGCTGATTGCCACCCACCCGGACTACCGCGGACGTGGTCTGGTCCGCGCCCAGATGGACACGCTGCATGAATGGAGCGCTGCGCTTGGTCACAAGATGCAGGCAATTACCGGCATCCCCTGGTTTTATCGCCAGTTCGGTTACGAAATGGGGCTCGACCTGGGTGGTGGGCGCGAGGCCTACCATGCCAGTATCCCGGCACTCAAGCCTGGAGAAATTGAAAATTACACATTCCGTCCCGCAACATTAGATGATGTGGCTTTTTTTGTGTCGAATTACGCCCTCACAACACAAGGTGAACGCTTGGTCTGCCTCCGCTCCAGCGAAGAATGGGCCTATGAAATTGCCGGAAAATCCATCGATAACCACAACCGGATGGTCATTTTGATGATAGAGAATAGAGATAAACGTCCGGTAGGGTATGCCGTGCACCCACAGCGGCTTTCCGGCAGGCTCATGGAGCTTTACTTTGCTGGCATTACCGGAGAATCGACCTGGCACGCTGTGACCCCTGCGCTCCTGCGCCACCTTCAATCAACCGGTAATGACTATGCACAGCGGTCGGGTGAAGTGTGCGACGGCGTTTACCTGAGCCTGGGACCCACACACCCAATTTACGAAATTTTTACTTCAAGCCTCCCGAAAAAACGCAATCCTTACGCCTGGTATGTCCGGATCGCAAACCTGCCGGATTTTATCAGCACGATCGCGCCGGTGATGGAAAAACGTCTCCTTCAAAGCCATCTACGTGGATTCTCCGGCGAAGTCAGGCTCAGTTTCTACCGCTCAGGCGTACGGCTGGTTTTTGACGACGGCCGGCTGTCCGGCTGTGAAGTCTGGCAGCCCGGTCCTGAGGAGGGTGGCGACGCCCGCTTTCCGGACCTGACTTTCCTTTCTCTTCTCTGCGGACGGCGCTCTTTTCGAGAATTAGAAAACTGCTTCCCGGACTGTTTCGCAAAAAATGATGAAACTGCATCGCTCCTGAACGCACTCTTCCCCGCTCAACCTTCAAATGTATGGGGGATCGAATAGATGTCCTCTTCCCTTTTCCGCCGCCATATCGCACTCACCCAGGAACATGGTTCCTGGGTCTTCCTTTTTAGCCCGCTATTGATCGGCATCTTTTCCGCCCCAGGGTTCCAGGCCGCGAGCGCCTGGTTTTTCCTGGCTGCTGTCAGCGTGTTCCTTTTCCGACACCCGTTGACTTTTACTGTCAAAATAGCAGCCGGTAGACGCAGGCGCACTGACCTCCCGGCCGCAGCTTTTTGGATGGCCGTTTACGGCTTGTTCGCATTTGTCGGTTTGGCCGGTTTAATTGCCCTCGACCAGAGCTGGCTGGCGCTCCTGGCCTTACCAGGTGCACCGATCCTGGCCTGGCACCTCTGGCTCGTCTTTCGGCGGGCAGAACGGCGGCAAATCGGACTGGAAATCATCGCCAGCGGTGTTTTGGCGCTAGCAGCGCCCGGTGCGTATTGGGCCGGTCTGGGGGAATACGATCCAGTCGGGTGGTGGTTGTGGGTGCTCGGATGGCTTCAATCCGCCGGATCTATCACTTATGCTGCGCTCCGCCTGGAGCAGCGCAGCTGGAAAGAGATGCCAGATGCAAGGGTGAAACTGCTCGCCGCCCGCCGCGCACTTGTCTATACAGGCTTCAATCTGGCTTTCTCTGCCAGCCTCGGTCTGACCGGACAGGTGCCCGAACTCGTCTGGATTGCTTTCGGGATCCAGTGGCTGGAAACACTCCAGGGGACTTGCAAGCCAGCGATCCGCACGCGCCCGACCACGATCGGCGTCCGCCAACTCATCGTCTCCACGATATTTACAATTACATTCGTTGTTCTCTGGAGATCAGGTTAATTTTCCGCACCGAGTTCGCAAAGAAACTCGACCATATCTGTATCACCGTTGCCGTCAGCGATGGAGAGAGCGCTCTCACCCGCGTTGTTCTTAATATTTATATCTGCACCATGATTGGCAAGCATGCGAATGGCTTCTTGGTTGCCCCAATGGACAGCCCACATCAATGCCGTGTAACCCTCGCCATCCCGGACATCCGGGCTCGCGCCGAGGTTTAACAATGTCTTGACGATGGAATTTACTTTACGGAGTGGTTTTATCAGGCTGTCTGGTCGCTCGATGGCACGCATCAATGCCGTAGCTCCTTTTTGATCCTGAGCGTCGACGTCTGCGTGGACCGCCAGCAATGCAACGATCCCGCGGAAACCCCCTCGCGCCGCGAGAATCAGGGGCGGCGCACCGAAAAGATTCCCCC
>JBFGQG010000545.1:0-2691 GCA_041564295.1 Anaerolineales bacterium
CATTGCACCGCTGATCCCCTGACCTCATGGCTATTCTTGTCGGCCTGCCTGTGCTGGCGCTGTCGGTGATATTGCAGTCAACCGTTTTCAGCCGGGTCAATCTGCTCAACGGCAGCGTTGACCTCGTGCTGATCGTCGTCATCAGTTGGGCTTTGAATGACAAAGTTAATGATGAGTGGATCTGGGCAGTGATCGCCGGCGCGATGATCGGGTTTGTGTCCGCGCTGCCCGTTTGGGTTCCAATCCTCGCTTTCCTTATTGCAACGGCGATCAGCATATATTTGAAGCGGCGCGTCTGGCAGATCCCAATCCTCGCATTGTTTTTTTCGACCATTTCAGGTACGCTGATCCTGCACATGCTCAGCATCCTGGTCCTGACTGCTCTTCGAGGTGTGTTCCCCATCGCCGAGGCGTTCAACGTCATCGTCTTACCGAGTATGCTACTCAACCTTCTTGCAGCGATTCCCGTCAACGCGCTGGTCAATGAGATCGCTGGATTCATGTATGTAGAAGAACTGGAAGCCTGAACTCCCTTCAAGGTTTCCACAAACGAAGCATTAAGTCCGGTCTCATCCTTACGCAGTATACTTTGCCTGATATGCAGAACACTCCTCCATCCCAAAATACGATCCACCCCGGTCGCGTACGCTCTTTCCTGGTCGTCCTCGTAATCATATTTTTAATTTTTGTCTTTCAGCTATTCCGGCTGCAGATATTAAGCGGATCGGAATTTATCGAACGCATGGAAGATCAGCGCACGGAAATCCTGAACATACCCACCGCGCGCGGGAATATATACGATAGAAATGGGATTGAGCTGGCTGGCAACATCCCTTCATACGACATCGTTATCATCCCTGCAGAACTTCCCGATGACGAAGGGGAAATCCAGGAAATCTTTCGGTCGCTTTCTGCATTGACCGGAGTGCCTATCAACCTCGGTGAGATTTCTCCTGAAAACCCTTACAACCCCTGTGTTTCTCAGCATGGAATCAACCAGATCGCCCTGGAATACGGCCAGACGACGAGTCCTTTTCGCCCGGTCCCTATCCAGTGTGACGTGAGCGAAGAAGTTGCAATGGTCGTCCAGGAACGCGGCGTGGATTGGCCGGGGGTGGAGATCCAGGTGAACTCAATCCGTGAATATCCAACAGGGCGAACCACAGCCGCGCTGGTCGGATTCCTGGGACCGATCCCGGCTGCATTCGAGGAATTCTATACAGACCTTGGATTCGTCGCGAGACGTGACAAGGTCGGATACGCCGGTGTCGAATTGTTTTTCCAGGAGGAACTCGGCGGGAGAAACGGCGAGCGTGAAGTGGAGGTGGACGTCGCCGGCCTGGTCCTCCGCGACATCAAGCCCCCTGTCCCGCCTGAGCCGGGTTACAACCTGCACCTCACGATCGATACACGCCTGCAAGAAGTTTCAACGGCAATCGTCGAACAGGAGTTAAATTTCTGGAACACGTTTCTTGGCCGAACACTCTCGAACAACGCAGTCGTGATTGCCATGAACCCGCAGACCGGCGAGATTCTGGCAATGGTCACTGTCCCGACTTACGAGAATAACCGATTCGCCCGCATCATCCCGGGTTATTATTACGAACAATTAGCCGAGGATCCCCTCAGGCCGCTGTTCAACCACGCCATTTCCGCCGAACACCCCCCTGGATCCGTATTCAAGCTGGCCACCGCGCTCGGGGCTTTAAATGAAGGTGTCGTAACGCCGGAGCAGGTGATAGAAACGCCCGGACTGATCACGATCCTTGAAAAAACAACGCCCGCCGATCCCGGCCGTCCCCGCGAATTTGTCGATTGGATTTACGATGGTGGTGATAACCCGGGCGGCTTTGGGCAGCTCGACTTTCGGGGCGGAATCTCTAATTCCAGCAATGTTTACTTCTATAAACTGGCTGGCGGCTACCGGGATGAAGTCCCGGACGGCGGCCTGGGCGTCTGCCGGTTAAAGACGTATTCAGAAGCGCTAGGCTACGGCAGCGCCTCGGGTATTGAACTTCCGGGGGAAGAGGTCGGGCTGCTTCCCGACCCACGCTGGAAACGGATCAACCGCGGTGAAATCTGGACGATCGGTGACATGTACAATGCAGGCGTGGGCCAGGGATACGTCCTCTCGACGCCGCTCCAGGTGCTCCTGTCTGCGGCGACGATCGCAAACGACGGTGTCCTGATGAAACCGACAATTGTCCGAGAAATCACGGATGAGGAAAACCGCATCAAACAACCATTCACACCGCAGGTGATCCATGACCTTACTGTGGATCCGGTGATCAAGGAATACATCCAATATGTCAGCGGTTCGGGCCAGTGCCAGGAAACCGGCGTGACGAAGACCGTGCAGCCCTGGGTGATCGACGCCATACAGAACGGGATGCGGCGAGCGGTTACTCATGGAACGCTTGTCGATGAATTCGAAGGTTTCGACATCGCTGCAGCCGGTAAGACCGGTACGGCCGAATATTGTGATAATTTCGCACAAGAAAAGAACCTCTGCGATCCCGGTAATTGGCCCACACATGCCTGGACAGTGGCTTACGCTCCATTCGACAACCCGGAGATTGTAGTTGTGGCATTCGTTTATAACGGCGGAGAAGGCGCCAGCGTTGCCGGTCCGATCGCACATCGTGTCCTGGATGCGTATTTCCAGTTCCGGTCGGTGGATGCGGTGGGAGG
>JBFGQG010000546.1:0-2686 GCA_041564295.1 Anaerolineales bacterium
CGATTGTGACATATAAAATGCTCAAGGAGAGATACCCGAAAAAAGTGAGCCTGAATTTGCTGTGGGGGCTTGAGGCCGCGATACGCGATATCGATTGGCGCGACTTGGCTGATTTGGACAAGGAAGCGCTTAAACGGGAACTCGAGTGAATAAATACCGTAAAGCCGCTGCCGGATGAGCATTACGTAAGCCGACCGGATCAGGCTGCGGTGATTGATCATTGCGTCTTTTTCATGTTCCCTGACAGCAGGGAACTTGACATCGCTAGTGCCCTCATGTACAATCCACAGACCCAAATCCAGGGCCTGTAGCGCAGTTGGGAGCGCGCTTCAATCGCACTGAAGAGGTCGGGGGTTCGAATCCCCCCAGGTCCATTGGTGAGCATTAGTTGTTTAGTTCTTAGTTTTTATAGGATAAGAACTAAGAACTGAAGAACTAAACGAGGGCCCATAGCGCAGTTGGGAGCGCGTCTCAATGGCATTGAGAAGGTCGAGGGTTCGAATCCCTCTGGGTCCACAAATATAAGTACCAGGTTCCGGGATCGAAGTGCCTGGATAAGGCTTTATCCGGAAACTCGTACAGGTAATAACGACAACACGGCAAGAGTAATAAGCCATCTGCCAGAGAGCCAGGGTCACCGGGTGAGAGCCCTGGCAGCAGCACCCGCAGAGTGCGAGCGATCACGGCGCCAGGCGCCGGCATCGCCAGGGCCCAACTCGCTTGCCCGCTCTAAAAAGAGCAGTGTGCTGCGGTCAAACAGGACGTCCTGCCAGCCGCCGCCGGTTACCACCCGTTATCGTGGACCCAAGCGGCCGGAATTTCCGGCAAGCAGGGTGGTACCGCGGAGCAGCCCTTCGTCCCTGTTAGTGGACGGAGGTTTTTTGTTTAAAAACGCACCCAGGCCGGCCTTTCTGGAACCGGCAAACGTGCGAAGTGCGGTGTGCGAGGATTGAAAAACTATCACAATTGCCTCGCACCTTGAACGAACTGAGAATACTCAATCTGGAGCAAAAAGATGCCGAAAACATACAACCCCGCCGAAATCGAACCGAAATGGCAGCAGAAATGGGAAGCGGATGGGATTTATAACGCCGATATCGATACGTCCCGCCCAAAGCATTATGCGCTGACGATGCTGCCGTACCCTTCCGGCGACCTGCACATCGGGCACTGGTACGCCATGACACCCTCGGATGCGCGCGCACGCTTTATGCGGATGCAGGGCTACAACGTGCTCTTCCCGATGGGTTTCGATGCTTTCGGTCTCCCAGCGGAGAACGCTGCGATCAAGCGAAACATCCATCCGAAGGAATGGACATATGCCAACATTGAAAAGATGCGCTTACAGCTGCGATCGATGGGCGCGATGTTCGACTGGCGCCGGGAGGCGATATCGTCCGATCCCTCCTATTACAAATGGTCTCAGTGGTTCTTTATCCAGCTCTATAAACACGGCCTGGCCTATCGGAAGCTGGCGCCTGTAGATTGGTGTCCCCGCGACAACACAACGCTGGCACGCGAACAGGTCATCGGCGAGGACCGGGTCTGCGAGCGCTGCGGTACACCGGTCGTAAAGAAAGAGCTGGAGCAGTGGTTCTTCCGGACGACGAACTATGCCGACGAAATGCTGGTCTACCATGAAATTGACTGGCCTGACAAGATCATCACCCTGCAAACAAACTGGATCGGCCGCTCTGAAGGCGCGTCTGTCATCTTTAAAACGGAAGCGGGCGATGAAATGGAAGTATTCACGACTCGTCCGGATACGCTCTGGGGTGCCACGTTCATGGTTCTGGCGCCGGAACACCCATTGGTTGAGAAACTGACCAGTGCAGAGCAAAAGGAAACGGTCGAAGAATACGTGCAGCAGGCCATCCGGCAGTCCGATATCCAGCGAGAGGCCATGGATAAGGACAAAACGGGCGTCTTCACCGGCGGATATGCCGTCAACCCGGTCAACAATGAACGTATCCCGGTCTGGATCGCCGACTACGTCCTGATGACCTACGGAACGGGTGCGATCATGGCGGTCCCGGCGCATGACGAACGCGACTTTGAGTTTGCCCGTGAGTTTGGGCTGAAGGTGCGCCCGGTCATACAGCCGGAAGGCGCCGAGTTTGACGGCGACACGATGGAAACGGCATACATCGGTCCAGGCTTGATGATCAACAGCGGGAAGTTCAATGGTACAAGAGCGACTGATGCGAAAGGCCAGAAGAACCCGGCGATCAGGGCCGTCACGCAGTACCTGGAAGAGACTGGCGCCGGTCGCGCCGACACAAACTACCGCCTGCGCGACTGGCTGATCGTCCGCCAGCGCTACTGGGGCGCTCCGACCCCGATGATTTATTGCGAAGAATGCGGCTGGAACCCGGTTCCCGACGAGGACCTGCCGGTACTGCTGCCAGACGATATCGAGTGGAAGCCGACCGGCGAAAGCCCGTTGAAACTGCATCCGACATGGAAGTACACCACCTGCCCGGATTGCGGTAGACCGGCAGAACGCGAAACCGACACCCTGGACACGTTCATGTGCTCATCCTGGTACCACCTGCGTTATTTGAGCCCGGAATACGATGAGGGTCCATTCAAGCAGGATGAGTATGATTACTGGATGCCGGTGGACACCTACACAGGCGGCGCCGAGCATGCCACGATGCACCTGATCTATACCCGCTTCTTCCAC
>JBFGQG010000547.1:0-2686 GCA_041564295.1 Anaerolineales bacterium
GACACACCTGCCCCCCGGGGATGCCGTCCTGTCTTCCCAGATCTTTGCCGGCCTGAACCGCCTGACTTTCGGACCGCGCCGGTCGGAGCAGATCTATGTCCGCGAGATCGGCCTGCCGGGCTGGATCGAAGAGCAGTTAGCCCCTGAGGCCATCGACGACGGCCCGCTTGATTGGCGCCTGCGCCCTTATGAAATCCTCAACCAATCCGCCGACGATCTCTACACGCGCGGCGAACGCCTCTTCGACGGTTTCGATTCCAAACCGATCATCGAAGACCTGGCTGCCGTCACCCTGCTTCGACAGGTCTACAGCCGCCGCCAGTTGTACGAGGTGATGGTCAATTTCTGGACAGACCATTTCAACATTTCGATCGAGAAAGAAAACGTCTGGTACTTGAAGCCGGTCGACGATCGGGAAGTGATCCGGAAACATGCCCTGGGTAATTTCCGCGAATTGCTGCAGGCTTCGGCCCATTCGCCGGCGATGCTGACCTATCTCGACAACCAGGCCAACCAGGCCGGGCAGCCGAACGAGAACTACGCCCGTGAATTGATGGAATTGCACACACTTGGTGTAAACGGCGGGTACACGCAGCAGGACGTGATGGAACTGGCTCGCTGCCTGACCGGATGGACGGTCAAAGAGAGCTTCTGGCGAGGTGAGTATGAATTCGAAATGGATTTCCACGACCAGGGAAACAAAACAGTTCTCGGTCGGCGGATCGAGCCGGGAGGCCAGGTGGAAGCCGAATCGGTGATCGATCGGCTTGCCGAACATCCATCAACAGCAGCTTTCATCTCAAAGAAACTTGCCCGGCGTTTCTACGGCGCTGCCGTGCCCGCCGGTGTGGTCGACCGTGCTGCTGAAACGTTCCTCCAATCCGGCGGCGATATTAAGTCGGTCCTGCATGTGCTGCTGCTCGACGGGAGCGCAGCCCTGGCAACCGGTTTGACTCCGAAATTCCGGCGTCCGCTTGAATTCATTACGGCGAGTCTGCGAATGCTGAACGCGGAGACGGACTGCAGGGGCGGAGAGCACGGCTATTTCAGCCGGGTTTTGACCCAGCTTGGCCAGCCGCCCTTTGCCTGGCCGACGCCGGACGGGCCGCCGGACACCGATGAGGAATGGATGGGCAACCTGGTCCCCCGCTGGCGCTATGCCGGCCGTCTCGCCAGGAACAAGATCGACGGCACGACCGCCGACCTCGAAAACCTGATCGACGTCGCTGAAGGGGACCTTATTGAAACCTTCATCAGCCGGATCACCCCGCTCCTTCTGGGGAGCCAGATGCCCAGGACGCAGGCGGTTGAACTGGCCGAGGCGCTGCGGAGAGAAGGGGCGAAGGACAACCTGAGAACTGCCAGGATCGTTGTCGCAGGGATCCTGGCTTCGCCGGCATTTCAATGGAGATAATTGTGAAGATGTATTATGCACGCGTTGAAACGACATCGTGAAGAAAAGGTGAACAAATGTCTTCAAAAACACGCAGAGAAATTCTCACCACAGCCTTGTTAAAACCCTGGGCCGTCGCCTGGCCGGAATGGATGCCGCGTATGGCTTTTGCTCCGCAAGGCAGCGCGCCGAGAGGGGATACGCTGGTCGTCGTGTTCCTGCGCGGCGCGGCAGACGTCCTGAACATGCTTGTACCGCACGGCGATGAAGCCTATTATGCGCTGCGCCCTACTCTCGGTATCCCGCGCCCAGATGACCCACGCGCCGGACTGCACCGACGCACCGTCGATCTCGACGGTTTCTTCGGTCTTCATCCGGCGATGGCCTCGATGGTAGAGGCCTGGCAGGCCGGTCACCTTGCGCCGGTCCATGCCGTCGGCGCGCCGGACGAATCGCGCTCGCATTTCAAAGCGATGGAATTGATGGAACGCGGTGTTGAAGATGAGAGCGGTCCCGGTTCAGGCTGGATCGGCAGGCACCTGGCTTCCCTGGATACGGGCAATAGTTCGCCGCTGCGGGCGATTGGATTGGGACAGAACCCACAGCGATCGCTGAGAGGTCCGATCCCGGTGACGGCACTGCAGTCCATCGCGGATTTCCATCTCGGAGGAAGCCTGAAAGCTGCGGCGCAGATGCGCGCGGCCCTGGCGACCCTGTACGCCGGTTCAGACCCGATCGACATCATCGGGCAGGAGACGCTGGAAATCCTGGATACGCTTGAGAAGCTGAATCCCAACGGTTATGTAGCGCTGCCAGGCGCAGAATATCCGAACAGCTCCTTCGGGAACGGCCTGCGCCAGATCGCCATGCTGGTAAAGGCGGAGGTGGGGCTGGAGGTCGCCGCAATCGACCTGGGCGGCTGGGACACACACTTTGCGCAGGGGGGTGTGGACGGGCAGATGGCGCGCCTCATGGCGGACCTGGCAAACGGACTCGCTGCCTTCCACCGCGACATGCGCGATTACCTGGACGGTCTGACCGTGGTTGTGATGTCTGAATTCGGCAGGCGGGCGTATGAGAATGCCAGCCTGGGCACAGACCACGGCCACGGGAGTGCGATGTTTTTGCTGGGCGGCAACGTCAACGGGGCGAAGGTGCACGCTGACTGGCCGGGTATGGAGGAGGGGCAGCTGTTCGGCCCCGGCGACCTGGCGGTTACTGTCGATTACAGGGACGTGCTGGGGGAGGTGGTTTCCAGCCGGCTGAATAATCCCAACCTCGAAGATGTGTTCC
>JBFGQG010000548.1:0-2686 GCA_041564295.1 Anaerolineales bacterium
AGCGGATATCCGGGGATGGCCATGTCAGTGCTGACGATATTCTGCAAAAAATCGTTGTTTTGGTCGGTAAACGCATATGCAGTCTCAACGACAATAACGTCCTTATCGTATCGCGCAGATATGTCGTTCAGGTTGTACTGCAGTTCGGCCAGAGAACCATGCCAGAAGGGATAATATGATATACCGATGACATCGAACGGCACATCCCTGCCTGTGATATTACCGAACCACCATTTCGCCAGCTCGTTATCGCCGCCTTCAGCGATGTGGAGCATGACCAGCGTGGAGGGAGAGCAGTCCTTAACGGCACGATAGCCTGCTTTCAGCAATTCGGCAAGGTTGTCCATTTCATCATAACGTCCGTCCGGCCAGAGCATTCCGGCGTTGATTTCATTCCCCACCTGTACCATATCCGGCGGCGTCCCCTGTGCAACCAGGCTGCTGCACACATCTAAGGTATGGTCGTACAATGCCTGGGTCAGCTGTTCAAAATCCAGGTCTTCCCATGCAGCCGGTTTGTACTGCTTTCCTGGGTCCGCCCAATCGTCGGAGTAATGGAAGTCCACCAACAGGCGGATGCCCGCTTCTTGCAATCTCACCGCCATTCCTAACAATGTTTCCTTGGAGTGATATCCGTCTGCCGGGTCCACCCAGACCCGCAAGCGGGCGTAGTTCAAACCGTGCTTCTTGAGAATGTCCAATGCATCTGCCGGAGATCCGTCTGCATCCCTATAGATCCCGCCAAAGTCTTCCGACTTTTTAAGGCTCGATATATCTGCCCCTAAGATAGACAGTGCCGTTCTCCCCGGCAGAAGTTGAAAATCATCGAATGAGATCCAGTTCCCATTATTCGCGTCGGAATACAACCGAATCTCACACTGTCCCCCGGAGACTTCCAAGGACACGACGACATTCAGCCACCGGTAACCGGGTGAAGTGGATGGAATGTGGACGCGTTTCTCGTCAGTTCCGCAGGCCAGGGCAATATAGGCTTCGTTATGCCCACCACTCGAGCGCACCCATGCACGCAAGGTATACCAACCGTCTGCGATCCCTTCGACTCTACGAATCGTCTCGATCTGATATGCACCTTCACCTTTATGCGTCAGGCGAAATTGGCTGTCATGCCCGCCTTCTTCGATCACGACTGCATCCGGGTCCGACGAGATCCAACCCTCCGATTCGTTTCCTTCAAAACCCGGATTCACCAGGTCCACCGGTTCCAGATTCGCGGTGGAGGACGGCGACGCCGTGGGCGCTGGCGATTCAGTTGGTTCAGGTGTTGAAGCTGCCGTTGCTGTGGTTGGGACAGTCGGGGCGTTCTCCGACGCCGGCAATGCGCGCTCATCAGTACGTTGTGGGGTTGGCCGGGCACAAGCCGAAGTCAACATTAAGAGCGCCCAAATCATTAAAGCCTGTTGTGCAGGCCTGGAATTTAATTTCATATAGAAGCGAGCCTGGGTGGATCGAATTCATTTATCAAACGTGAAGATCTTAAAGCCGTAGGCGGAAATCCAGCCTTCATGATCAGTGTCATCCTTGCGAACCGGTTCCCAACCAGGCTCTTCCAGCATGAACGGCTGGTTGTGTTCTGTAAAATTCATGATAAAGAGATATTTTTGCGTATCCGTTTCACGAACGCAAACACTCAGGCCGTAAGGGATCTCTCCGGGAATAACGGGTTCAATCATACGATAGCGCAGAAGGCGGCGGCAAAATACATCAAGAGAAGCCAGTTCCAGGAAAGCGCCGATGTGATATGCCTGGCCTTTGCCGAAATTATTCACCGTCAATGCAGCCTTCCCTTCGTAAAAATCTCCTGCATAAACTGCGAGCACCTCTGCCGTTACGGGCTCCAGCAATTCGCCGTACCGGCGAACATCCGCTTTCCCGACCAGCCCCAGCGAATTTCCGCCAACCGTTGCGATTTTCGCCCGCTGGCCGGATGCGTATGTGTCGAACTCAGTCATCCTGATTCCGAGAACCTCACCAAGCGGCTCAGGATAACCGCCCGGATGCACCAGATCTGATTCATCCACCCAGCCTGTCAGATAATTTGTTAGGAGGATCCCGCCATTCGAAACGAAAGAGGCCAGTCGGCGGGCAGTCTCGACCGTCAGCATATACAGCATCGGAGCGACGACTATCTCATAGCCAGATAAATCCTGCTGCGTATTAATGACATCGGCGTGAATGCCACGCCGCCAGAAACACGAGTAGAAGGCGATGCACTCCTCCTGGTATTCTTTGACGGAATTTCTCGGAAGATGGGCCCTGCTCAGCGCCCATTCATTTTCGAAGTCATAAATGATCGCGATGCGCGATTTTGTCCTGGCGTTTGCCAGTTCCGGAAGGTCAGCAAGAAGCGCACCGACTTCTTGAACGTCCTGAAATACCCGCGATGATTCTCCCGCACGATGCGAAACAACAGCGCTGTGGAATTTTTCCTCGCCGCCTCGACTCTGTCTCCATTGAAAGTAATTGACACCCAACGCGCCATGAGCTACGGCCTGCATCGCCGCCATCTTTAGTACGCCGGGGCGTTTTAACCGGCTGATTTCTTGCCAATTCGTCTGGCTGGGTGACGATTCGATGAGGTAAAAAGGCTGACCACCTTTGTAGCTCCTATGTAGATCGTGATAGAACGCAGTCTCATAAGCCGTCTTTACGTCATCATCCGTATGCC
>JBFGQG010000549.1:0-2674 GCA_041564295.1 Anaerolineales bacterium
CGCTTTCTTGCAGGCCTTTCCCCTCAACATTGCCTCGGATTTTCCTGCCGGCATGGAAGCTGACCCGGCAACTGCTTTACGTACCTCTGACCACGATCCAGTCCTCGTCCGCCAGGTCCACATTTCTCCATCCTGGTTCCTTCCTGCGCTCATCCGGGCGTTCCATTCACCTTAGGGAGTAAGCCATCTGTGCCATTCAAAAAGTACAAAACAATGACTTCGATTACTTTCTTTCTTCTCATTATAAGCACCTTGTTCGTCATGACTGCGAACTTTGAGCTGCGGCCGACACATGCTGCCGGTGTCCAGACCCCAGCTTTAGGCATGGTTGATTCTTTTTTTATTCCCTTAGGGTTCAGGCCGCCTGACATTTACAAGGCCGGCAGGTTGCTGATTACGGAAGTCCTGTACCAGCCGGATGCAACCCAGGGGAATATTGAATGGTTTGAGATCCTGAACGCGAGCAATGCAACCTTGTCCCTCAGGCCCTTCAAGATCGGAGATGAAGAGGAACTGGGAGGCGCCGAAGGTATGCTCAGATTTCCGCAGGATTCAGTGATCAGGCCGGGGGAGATCGTGATCATCGCCGAAAATGCGGACATTTTCGAATCTGTATATGGGTTTCCACCCGATTTCGAATTCAAAGATTCCGGTTCAACGGTGCCTGAAATGGTCAAATATTCGGCCTGGACGGGCGGTAATGTCAGCCTGACCAATTCAGGAGATGAATTATTCATCCTCAACCGCTATGACGAAATCGTCGATGCAGTTTCCTGGGGGCGATCGAACTGGGCGTTCGATCCGGACGTGACGCCGGTAGACGCCGGTGCATCGATCGAACGCTTTCCCGGATACCACGACAGCGACAATCGATCGGATTGGCGGTCCCGGCCTGTCCCTTCACCCGGGAAGATAGAGTGGTCTATCCTTACCCCGACTCCTTCCACCGAACCCTCTCAACCACCACCCACCGCCGGTCCCTCCGCGACGCCGGCTGCCGGCTCGGTGGTGATCAGTGAGGTCCTGTACGATCCGACCGGGTCTGAGCCGGATGCAGAATGGTTTGAAATGTACAATGCCTCTGGAAATGCCATCGATTTGACCGGTTACCGGATAGGCGACGAGGAGACGCAGGGCGGGTCGGAGGGGATGTTTGCCTTTCCGGAAGGCAGCGTGCTAGGGCCCGGGGAATATTGGGTCGTCGCCAATGATGGGCTTGTTTTTGCTGAAATCTACGCGTTTGTCCCCGACTTTGAACTCGCTGGATCCCATTCCGACGCGCCGGATCTGATCAAATACACGGCATGGTCGGGCGGAAACATTTCCTTGAGCAATGCAGGGGATGAACTGCTGCTGCTCGATCCGGGAGGAAATATTGTTGATGCCGTTTCCTGGGGAGCTTCGACCTGGGCTTTTAATCCTGGTGTGCCGGACGTCCCTGCCGGCAAGAGCATAGAGCGTTATCCTCCAGGGGCTGACACTGACCAGTGGTTGGACTGGCGAGAGCAACCCAGTCCTTCTCCCGGATCAACCTATTAGTTGGTTAAATTAAAAAGCAGGTCTGAAAAAAGACCTGCTTTATTGCCTTCCGTGATTAATTGACTCGCTGGTTGACCTGCCGGATCACCATAACGACTTTGCCCTGAATCCGGAGCGACTCAGGATTGTTGATGTAGATGGGCTTCATCGTCGGGTTAGCAGGCTGCAAGCGCACCCGGTTGTTCTCCCGGTAGAAGTATTTCAAGGTAGTCTCGTTGTTATCGTCTAGCCAGACAGCAACCATTTCGCCGTTATTGGCATCTTGTGTCGGTTTCATAATGACGATATCACCCTCATTGACCATCGCATCGATCATGGAGTCTCCCTGGACTTCAAGGGCGAACAAGTCTTGCTTATCTCGGTGGGGAATCATATTGCGGGCAACTTCAACCATGCTCTCTTCGTCGTAATAACTGAAGTCTGATGTGGGCATTGGCATCGGCTCGCTCGCTACAATCCGGCCAACAACAGGGATTCTGAGCAGGTCCTCAACTGCATCACGCACTTTCTCAACGATTTGCTGCGCTTGGTCGTAAAATTCCCCGGATTTGTTCTTAAGCAGACGCACACCGCGCGATACATTCCGATCTCGCTCAATGTAACCGTCCTCCTCTAATTGATCGAGGTAATAATTCACGACCGACGTTGAAGAGATGTTGGTGTTTTTGCCGATCTCCCGGATAGAAGGGGGATAACCGTTCTGGTCTGTGAAACGCTCGAGTACGTCCAGGATTTTTCGATGCCGCTCACCGAGCCCTTTTCGCTTTCTAGCCATAGGATGCTCCTTGATTATAAAAATCGGTCATTTGTTCTATGATTTTACTCGAACGTACGTTCTGTGTCAAGCGGCGAAGGCAAGTGGAATCTTTATTGATTTCGCTGGGTTAATATGAGCAATTTGCCTTCCCCCCACACGGCGCACATGCCCTGCTATTCGTCCATAAAAGCTTTGACGCGTTTTCCCGGGCTCACCAGAGGCAGCGAAATTGTAAAAACACTGCCTTCCCCCTCAACGCTCCTGACGTCAATTTCTCCACCCATATCTTCGATCAGGAACTTCGCCGTCGTCAATCCCACCCCCATCCCTCCGTGTCTGCGACGCATATGGTTCTCCACCTGATAAAAGCGCTTAAAA
>JBFGQG010000550.1:0-2672 GCA_041564295.1 Anaerolineales bacterium
AGTTGCTGAGTGATGAAAATGGCTTCATTTTCTAGCTCGTTGACCTCCATCAGGCGTACCAGGTCCACCCCAAACTTGACAGCGATTGAGAATAGTGTGTCGCCTTCCTGGACGGTGTAGATGAAGGGACCTGAGATCGTCGGTGTAGGTGTGATCGTGGGTGTTTCAGTTTCTGTCGGCGTAGCGGTCGGCGGCAGGGGAGTCGGCGTCGGCGGCAGTGGCGTCTGGGTTGCCGTCGGCGTGGGAGTTGGCGTTGCCGTAGGTGCAAAAAGAGAAAAAATGGCTGCGTTCGGGTTTTGATACCATTGGAACAATACGACGGCACCGACAAAAATCAGCAGAAGTGCGATTGCGCCGATGAAGAAAGAGCGTGGCGCACGCTGCTGCCGTTTCTGGAACTTCTGGATGACATCTTGAGCTGATTCTTGATCGTTCATCTTCTATCCTTTCGGAGGCGGCCCGCCTCTGCGCTGCGATTCTACCTTATATCCGGACGAATTGCGATGGCTATAAATTCCCCTGAATGGCGATTTACCATGTCTACAGATAAGGGAAATCACCAGGAATGTCGGTAAACCCCAACCAGAGATCACTTTCGTTATAATCAATCCATGCCGAATTTGAGCGCCTCTCTCAGGGACCAGGACCTGGGTTTCATATCCATAATTGCCTCATTCTGGAGGATCTCGATCGAGCGGACGGATGTTTCAGCGGCGCGCCAAAGCCTGGTCGATCAAATGCTGGATCCTGAACTTGTCGAGGAAGTTGTCGCTGCGCTGCCCTCCGAGGCTTCGGATGCTTTAACGGCAATCCTCCGCAATACAGGCCGTTTTCCCTGGACACGTTACGTCCAGCAGCATGGGGACATTCGCCAGGTGGGCAGGGCCAAGCGTGACCGGGAGCGGCCGTACGAGAACAATCCGTCTGCCGTTGAAATGCTGTACTATCGCGGTCTCGTCGCCAGGGCATTCATGGACACTACGGATGGGCCGCTAGAATTCGCTTACATACCGGATGATTTACTTCCGCTGATCCCTTTTTCATCCCCTGCACTTGAGGAACCCTTTGGGCGACCCGCTTCGGATAAGGAGTGCGAGTTCATCTGTCCGT
This sequence comes from Anaerolineales bacterium, assembly GCA_041564295.1. Taxonomy (GTDB): domain Bacteria; phylum Chloroflexota; class Anaerolineae; order Anaerolineales; family JABWBV01; genus DATDOR01. Next base: position 1,111 of record JBFGQG010000550.1, read on the forward strand.
CGAATGACCATATCCTGGATGATGCAGCCACAATGCTCGCCGGATTGCGGTCAGATCATGATTTCTCACGAGACATCCCTGAACCTTACAGCCAGTTTCTCCTCGAATTACTCAAAACTGCCGGGTTGGTAGAGGATGACGGGAAATTGGACATCGACACGACCAGGCTTTTCCTCGAAAAACCGCGTGGAGATGCCCTGGCGGCCCTATGCCGCGCCTGGATCAAGAGCGCGAGATTGAATGATCTCCGGACGATGCCGGCGGTCATAGCAGAAGGTGAATGGCAGAATGACCCATTACGTACCCGGCAGACAGTCTTGGACATGGTCCAATCGGTCCCTGAAAGCACCTGGTGGAGTCTCCCGGCTTTCATCGCTGCCGTTAAGGACCGGCATCCTGAATTCCAGCGCCCTGATGGAGATTTTGAGAGCTGGTTCCTGAAAGATTCATCAAGCGGCGATTACCTCAGGGGGATTGACCATTGGGACGAGGTCGAAGGAGCGCTGATCCGCTGGTTGATAACCGGACCGTTGTTCTGGCTTGGCATCGTCGACCTGGCGAGCTGGCAGCCTTTAAAACCACATGAAGCACCGGCGTTGGAATGGGCGATCGCTTTCCGGTTGTCAGGCTGGTCGGCCTTATTATTGAAAGGCATCCCTCTGGAAGGTTTGCCTCTTGAAGACCGGAAGATTCATGTTCGATCTAACGGGCAAATCAACGTTCCAAGACTCGCGCCGCGTGCTGTGCGGTACCTGTTGGCCCGCTTCTGCGAATGGGACGCTATAACACGAGACGAATATCGCTACCGCCCGACCCCGTCTTCATTGGCCGCAGCATCCGATCATGGCCTCAGTATTGACCAGCTGATCCATTTATTAGCGCGGCATTCCGACGGAATCCCACCCAACGTAACAAAAGCATTGAAAAACTGGCAGACACACGGTATGGCGGCCCGCATTGAAATCTACCCGGTCCTGCGGCTGCCTTCACCGGAAGCATTGAACGCCTTGCGTTCTTCAAGGGCAGCCCGGTTCCTGGGTGATTCGCTTGGTCCGGCAGCAGTCGCCTTGAAACCAGGGGCTGAGCTGCGGGTGCTCGCTGCACTGACAGAATTGGGTTATTTAGGAGAGATTATTGAGAAGAACTAGATGGCTGGTTTACTTTATCTTTATCACTGCGTTTTTCTGCATCACGTTATTTTATGTCCTGCCAAGGTTGGGTTTCAATTTTTCGACCTTCTTGAACCGTGGGTCGATCGAAAACGTCCGCACTGTACCAGGCTTTGAGATCGAAGTGTTTGCAGATGGGCTTTCCGGTCCTCGTTTTATCGCTTTCGGTCCGGACGGTGTCCTGTACGCCGCCGAAAGGGGAGCAGATAGGATCGTTGCCCTGCCGGACAAAGACCGCGATGGGCGAGCTGATGAGATCCTGACATTCGCCGGAGGATTGGAGGGCGTCCACAGCCTGGCTTATTGGGACGGGAGCTGGTATGCAGGGTTGCCTGAGGGTATCTTCCGCTTGACAGATACGGACGGGGATTTATTGGTCGAAGATGTGTCCGG
>JBFGQG010000551.1:0-2662 GCA_041564295.1 Anaerolineales bacterium
GGGATAATAACGCCCTGGCTTCCCGAGAGTCCACGTTCGTTGCAGAGTTCGAACCAGCCTTCCACCTTTTGAGTCACACCCCCGATCGCCTGCACGACACCCATCTGATTCACGGAACCGGTTACTGCCACTGATTGCCGCACCGGAACTTCTGCAAGGCTGGAAATGAGTGCGTAGAGTTCGGTTGCGGATGCGCTGTCACCCTCAATGCCAAGGTAATTTTGTTCGAAAGTGACCTGCGCGTTGAATGAGAGCGGTGTTTTATCAGCGTATTTGCCCCCTATGTAACCTGTGAGGGTCAAAACACCTTTATTATGGATCGGACCGGCAAGATCGACTTCGCGATCGATTTGTATCACGCCTTCGCGACCGACGTACGTTCTGGCGGTGATACGCGTGGGTTGGCCAAAGGTGTGTTCGCCGATCTTTGTGACATAAAGCCCGTTAACCTGTCCGATAACCTCTCCTTCGGTTGCAATCAGCTGTTTGCCGACCTGCATCGATTCGCGGATTCTTGTAGAAATCCTGTTGCTGCGGAAGATACGCTCTTCAACCCCTCGCAAAACATCCTCGGTCGTCACGGTCACCCTGTTCTCCGACATAGCCCAATAATGGGCTTCGCGGATCAAGTCAGCCACGAAACCGAACCGGGCAGTCAGCTTTTTCTGAGAATCTGCGATCCGCGATCCGAACTCGACGATGCGTGCCACAGCCGTCCGATCAAAAGGCAGGAGACCCTCCTCTTCACACAACGAAGCGACAAAGCCTGCGTACTCGAGTTCGTTGTCAAACGTGCGGTCCATGAATTCATCGAAATCTGCCATCACTTTGAAGACCGTTTGAAAATCTTCGTCCATGTCATAAAGTGAATAATACACTTTCGATGGACCGATCAGTACGACTTTCAGGTCTGCAGGGATAGGTTCCGGGTCAAGAGATCGTGTCGCTGTACCGCCTCGAACGGCAGGGTCGTCCGGTTTGATTTCTCCGCCGATCAGCACGCGTTTCAAGGCTTCCCAGGCGCCAGGTTCGGTGAAGAGATCTTTCGCTCGAATAACGAGATAACCGCCGTTCGATTCATGAAGGGCGCCACTGCGCACAAGCGTAAAGTCTGTCAACGTCATTCCCCCGGGGTGCGATTCGTGCTCAATGCGGCCGAGAAGACGCGGCACAGTCGGATTGAATTCCACAATGACCGGCGCATGAGCGCTCCGTGTATGGTCGACGAGGACATTGACCTTGTAGCGTCGCAGCAGAAACTCCTTCGGGGCGGGCGATGGATTCTCCTCATCTTCATCACGGAAAAGATAGATATTTTCGATGATATCTTTTTTAACCATCTCCAGGTAATCGACGACTTCTTCATATTCCTGGTATTCTTGAATCAGTTCTTCAATAGCAACGTCGACGACGGAGGCCGCTACCCGGCGGACGAGTTGGGAGATTTCTTCCTGTGTTTCCCGTTCGAGCAGTCGGATCTGGTACAAGGTTTCATTCAGCATGTGCTCAAGGTCATGTGCCGTTTCTTTCCATGCCTGGGCTTCTTCCTTTGTGAATTGTTCAAATTCGTTCGGCGAAACCGGTCGACCTTCTCGCAGCGGAATGATCTGCATGCCTTCAGGACCGGCGCTGATTGCAGCGCCCTTTTTGGCTGCACGAGTTTGGAGGGAGCTGAATAAATCGTCCCGCCTGTCTTTCTGTTTGTGCTGCGCCTCAAGGGCAGCGTTTCTAAAAGCTTCCGTGTCGAACGCGCGCGGCACCTCTTTACGCAGATATTCGATTACAGAGGACATATTATCGCGCAATATAGCAGCCATTCCCGGAGGGAGAGAAATTGAGATCGGTTTATGAGGCTCGGGAAAGTTGAACACGTAGACCCAATCATCTGGAATAGGGTCGTTCTGAGCTTTTTCTTCGATAAACCGTTTGATCGCGGTCGTGCGCCCGGTCCCGGATTCACCAAGAACGAAGATGTTATAACCTGGGCTGGAAATGTTGATACCGAAGTTAATAGCCTGTGTCCCCCTGGGTTGCCCAATAATATGCAAATCGTGGCCAATTTCTTCGGTTGTTTCGAACGGGAACAAATCCGGATCGCAATGTCGGCGTAATTTTTCGGGAGAAAGCGGGTCGATCATCTGGTGGACCTCCTGAACCCACATCGCTTTGCGTGCTATAATCCGCAAAACCTTTTCGAATTGAGTATATCAGCATCCCTACAGGAACTGAACGGGGTGATTAATCTTGTGAAAGGTGTCGTTGATATCGATATTCATAAACCTATTATGTCCGAGAGAGTAACATCCTATTTTCTTACCTTGCTGCGTCACGGCGAATCCGAGGGCAACGCTTCTGGTATCTGGCAGGGACGTCTGGATTTTCCTCTTACAAATAGTGGGCGGAAACAGGCCACCGAGCTTGCGCGACGCTGGCGCGAAACGCATGTCCATTATGATGCGGTGATCTCCAGCCCACTCGCACGCGCTTATGAAACTGCATGGATTATTGCCTCTGCCCTCGAATTGAATGTCGAGAGAGACCCTGTGTGGATGGAGCGCGATAATGGATTGCTTGCGGGCGTTTCTCGCGATGAAATTGCCGGCACGCCGCTTACCGGGCATATCTTCGAACCAATTGGTTCATCCGGCGAATCTGAACACGA
>JBFGQG010000552.1:0-2659 GCA_041564295.1 Anaerolineales bacterium
CGATCATCAGGGCAACAACCAGGCGAACCGTTCGGCTTGATTGCACGGCATCCAGGTAGAATTTCCGCAGGTCCCCGGCCCAACGGACAAGATCGCGCCGAAGCATCACGAGACCGGCCAGGAGCGTTCCCCATGAAAGCCAGGGTGAGATTCCGATAAGGGCTCCACTGATGAGGAAGAACGTGCTGAGCACCCCTGCACCTGCAGCGGATTGTACGGCAAGCCGGCCTCCGGAGTTAAGCGGCAGTGCCGGCAGCAGGCGGCGTCCGGCTGCACCGGAAAGCGCCAGGAGAGAGATTGCCATTCCTGTCCTGAAACCGGTTATGATGAGACGCCAGAAGGCTGCACTTTCTAACGGTTTATGGAATACATAATAGCCGGCAACCGTCAACGTGAGCACAAGCACGATGGCGAATCCCCGGGCTGAGAATGTCGATTCGGTATTTTTCACTTATCGCAACTGGATTAATTCGAGTGCCCCGCCTGGTCATTACCTGAAACGGGTTGCCATCTCCTCGAGCATCAATTTTTGCGGGCGCAGGGCATACCAGCGCGACCACCAGAGGGCGGCAAATAAAAACAGCGGAACCGGCAGGAACATCGCCTGGCTTTCCTGATTCCCAACGATCGTTAAAACAAATAACCACCATAATCCTGCAAGAAGAACGAGCATCATTCCAACAACAACGCCCTTCCCGATCCCTTTCCACCGCTGCTCCATGATGCGAAAAACGAGCAGAAGCGCCGGCAGGAGGACGACAAAATTGGTCGATGCTGTCCGGAACGCCGTAAGATGGGTGACCACAAGGGTCATTAAAGCCGTCCAGAGGAACCATCGCTCGTCTTTCTGCCAGGCATTAATCCATTGGACCAGGAGATAAAGATATGCGACGGCATGCAGCGCCTGTCCAAACAACGGCTGGATTCCCGGGAAGAACTCGGCGATAGTGGCGAGCGGGGAAATCGTGAATACGTAGGATGGGTACTCGAGCATCTGCCCGATCATCTGCATGGGCCAGCTGGGGACCAGGGCCAGAGTGATCGCCATCGCAATTGCAAAGGTGATTAAGAACCCGGTGATGATTCTGAATCTCCGGACAGAATACGCCCACAAAAAAACGAAGGGGACGAGCAAAAAGACCATCTGGGGCTTGATGGTTGCGAATACGAGTATCGCCCCTGCGGCAGTATCTTGCTTTTGTTTGATTAAATTAAGTGACAGGATTGTCAAAAAAGCGACGAGCATCGATGGTTGGCCGAGGATAATTGTGCGAGCGCCGTGGTACCAGATAACAGAGAACAGTACAAGCAGTGCCGTCATCCAGATCGCCCTTGCCAGGGTGAAGTCCATGTATACGAACGGAGCGAAAAAGACCATCGAATACATCGGATAGACAAAGTGATTGATGTCCTCCCCTTTTGAGGGATCGGCGGGGTGGCCGTAGATCAGGGCCTGGGTTTCCCGGCTGACGCGCGGATCATATGGACTGAGGCCTTCTTTAAGCCATTTTTCCGCGCCCATCCACTTGGCGAGGAAATCGTTTCCGCCGGGATTTTGGACGGAAAAACGGTAGTTGACCCAGGTCAGAGCTCCCAGCGTGATCGCGATCACAATCACGAATATTGAAAAATTTAAAGCTGGATTGCGGTTCAAGAGGACTCCGTAAGAATGAATTGGGTTTTACCCCTGGGAATCATAGTCCAGAACTCCCATGCAAGCAATATCAAGAGAAAAGTACGGATCGGGACGGTGATGTACAACCCCCAGAACAACCCGCGCGAGAGCAGCAGCGGCCATTCCAGCAGGTTGACGAGTAAAAATACCGCAGAAAATAAGATGGCCATCCGGTTCTTGAGAAGCAGCAAGATAAATGGAAGCAGGTAGAGCACCCACTGCGGACTCCAGCCGGGCGACCAGAGGAAGAACAGGCAGAGCGTAAAGGCGACGAAGGCGACCTGGCTGCGCGGGGTTTCGAGACGAGATTTCAGAAAAACCCAGAGACCAAGAACCGCAAAGGGGATCAATGTAATGGCAGGAGGAACGACTGCCGGATTACCGAGTGGATTGGACGCCGCCGCAGGGTCATAGCGTTCAGATTTCGGACCGAAGTTCCCGGTTAAGAGGTTGCCGTCGATGAGGGCCCAGACGGTTTCCCAGGAGCCTTTCGCAAATTGAGATTTTAAGGAGGCAGCTGTGAAATCTGGGGAAATTAGCATGAGGGTTCCCCAAACTAGGACGATCATGGCTGTTGAGACAAGGAAAAAATGCCACCATTTTTTGGAAGACATTCGCAATAGAACTGAAAGTGCAAGTAATGGGAACCATTTAACCAAGGCGCCCAAAGCGAATGCTGCTGCAGACTGTATTTTCTTGTCCGAGATCGCCCAAAATAAACCTAGAAGAAGTAAGAATACCGCAGCAGGGTCGAAATATGTCCAGCCATAGAACAATCCAAGAAGAAGCGTCGCGTACAACCAGACACGCTTTTCGGCTAGATCAGGAGTCAATATGATGGCGATACGACTGAAGAGGGCGATATTTGCAGCCTGGAACAAACTGAATAGGACTGCCTGAAAATAATAGAAGTTGTGTGCGATTTCTCCTGTCAAGCGATAAGCGATCTCAACCACGAAAGGAAAAACCGGAGGGAATTCCACC
>JBFGQG010000553.1:0-2649 GCA_041564295.1 Anaerolineales bacterium
AGTCATATTTTCACTCTCCATTTTTTATTTTGTGTGTAGAAACGGCATGTATGGGTCAGAAACAGATTCATTCCTGGAGTTGATTCCGCCGCCTGCCCTGGAAAGCTTTGCGGACACAGTGACCAAACCAGGCCTTTGCCCAAATGAATTATTTACGGGGATTTTGCTTAGCCCACTCCAGACTGCTTGTTTTTCGTGAATCTGAAGTACTCTTTCTCAGGTTTTCGAGCTGTTCCAATTGACCGCTCTGATGAGGTGACTGGTCGCATTCTGATCGCCGGAGAGGTGTTGAAATGTCGTCTCGTCAAAAGCCCGACCGAGAAGGACGGCTGACATTCCGGCTGTCGTGGTGCGAACACGTGCATCTGGTTCGGTCGAAAGGCGGGCGGTGGCTGTCGGCCGTCGGTCGAGGATGACCTCGATATATTTGCCTTCCACCTCCAGCTCCACGACCATTCGGTTAACCGGCAAGGCATCCCTGGCTCGAACCAGAATTGACTGAAGCGCCATCGCAATGGCGCGGATACTCCGCTCATGCTGCGGAGGAGTAAGCCGGCCAAGGCGCGCTCCCCAAAATCCAAGTTCCTCGAGTGCGGTTCGAATCCCCGCACCTTGCTCGGTCAGTGCATAAAGAACCGAATTGTGGGCGTCGATTCTCCGGACCAGGCCATCGGCTTCCAGTCGCTGCAGGCGTTCTGTGAGTAAATTCGTAGCGATGCCGGGAAGTCCGTCCCGCAGTTCGCTAAACCGGGCCGACCCGCCCAGGAGTTCGCGCAGGATCAATATGGTCCAACGGTCACCGATATAGTCAAGGGCCGTTGCCAGCGGGCATACCTGGTAATAGCTCTTGCGATCAGGGTCCAGCGCTGGAAGTTCAGTCATAAATTTTATTATACGAGATTTTCCCAAAAAAACAATAAAGTAAACTGTCAAGTTGATATTTTAAAGTGCATGTGTTATATTGTTCTTACACATCCACGGCGTGCCCGGACCGCGAGGTGGACAATAAGCGTTGATACATCCTGAACTGCCAGGCAATCACCGTAGTCACCAAGTTGGACCTCATAGGAGATAGACAATGACAAAGCCCAAAGAGCCTTTACCGCCCTTCCTCGCCGAACCCTCCAGACTTGGCCAGGAGATCAGTGTCACCGGCAAATGGATCCCGACGAAACCTGGTGGACTTTTCAGAAAATCTACCGAATCGAAAGAGATGTTGAAAGAGTGGGAAGACATCCACCTTGGCGCCAAAAGTGATGGCGGTGTTCTATCGACAGAAATTAACCATGCCGTCGGCGAAGACGCCGTGCTTGTACATCACGTTTTCAAGGACCCTGACTCCCTCGTGCACTATTTTTCCACGACTGCCACACAGCATATGGGCGCGCTCACCAGTGTCGCCAGGCCTCTGCTACATCTCATTCGCGGAATCAACATCCCCACTCCAGCCAGGGAGGCGCTGTTAGCGAAGAATGTGCCTGCGGTTTTCGGAGAATTCCTTTTTGGATACGTGAAGGCGGACTACAGGCGCCCCGACCAGGAGACTGCCATAATGGTCACCGCGAAGTGGACGTGCAAACCTGGTGATGAAACTTACCTCGATGATCTCAAGTACTGGTGGCAGCGGGTTGGTACAGACGCATACTCAATGGAGAAGGGTTTACTCAGGTTTGAGGCGTACCAGGTTATCGGTGAGAATGCGTTGATTATCCACGAAACTTTCGAGAACAGCGACGAGTTGAGATTTCATCTGTCGAAAGGCACAGCCGAGAAATATAAAAAAGACATTGATGAGGTCGCGATACCCGAGGTCTATTACTTTCGGGGCCCGGTCTCGTGGACGATCAGAACATACTCAAAGTTTTTGCATTTGCCGGCTACGTATTCCAGCCTGGGCAGCAACTTCACTCGACCGGGGGGCAGCATGAGTGAGGGCTCGACAGATTAACTCCAGTGCTGTGCAGCAGGGATGGGCGGCCAGCTTTCTTGCAGCCGAAGCGAATAAAGCGCTAACTAACGATGTGAGAGGAAAGGAATGGAAATAATTAGCGTCAAATCCCTCTTTACCTCCGATCGGGAACGGAATCTCTGGCTTTCCGCGTTGGTGGTTATGGTGGCTATCTATGCCACATTGGGTCCAGCGCGTTCAATTGTAGATGCTTTGCGCGAGCGCAACCTACTGAGAGTCTCCTTTGCACTCCTTGTGGTTATAGTGGTCATTGTATTTGCCTGGCAATGGCTGAAGAGTCGCCCCGGATGGAGCGAGATCGGCGTTGCGATCGGTATCGCACTCGCCTATTGGGGAACCTTCCTCCGGATGGGAAACCCGGCGGAGCGCACCCATCTGATTGAGTATGGCATTGTGGCTGTCCTCATCCATATGGCACTGATTGAGCGGGGTCGAAACGGTCGTCCCGTGTCAAGACCTGCGGCCCTCACTGTAGTGGTGACCGCACTTTTAGGCTTGCTCGATGAGGGGATCCAGGCTGTGTTGCCCAGCCGGGTCTTTGACTGGATCGACGTGCTTTTCAACGCCTTTGCCGGGTTTATCGTGATCGTGGCACGGCTGGCCCTGGCTCCTGTGCGGCTGCCTGGCTGGCGGTTATGGTTTTTATGGTCGATCGTGGGTGCGATCGGGTGGGGCTGGAC
>JBFGQG010000554.1:0-2631 GCA_041564295.1 Anaerolineales bacterium
CTGGTGGTGATCCAGGTCTACATCACCTCGGCGTTCAGGGCCTATGCGCTGGCCGATCACTACCGGGCGAAGGGAGCGTATATCTGCCTGGGCGGCCTGCACGTTACATCGCTCCCTGATGAAGCCGCATCTCACGCCGATACGGTCTTTCTTGGGCCTGGCGAGGACATCTGGCCAGAGTTTTTGAGGGACTTCCGGCGCGGCGAAGCACAGAGTCGTTATGAATCGAAAGTGCGCACACTCGTCGGTGTGCCACCTATCCGCCGTGACCTGATCAAACGTTCGCTGTATCTGGTCCCCAATTCGATCGTCGTTTCGCGCGGCTGTCCGCATAAATGCGATTTCTGCTACAAAGAGGCCTTTTTCAAGGGCGGCAAAGGCTTTTACACACAGACGATCGACGGTGCGCTGGCCGAGATCGAACGGCTGCCGGGACGGCACCTGTATTTCCTGGACGACCACCTCTTCGGCAATAAGCGCTTTGCAATGCAACTGTTCAAGGCCATGCGCGGCATGGGCAGGCTCTGGCAGGCAGCCGGGACCGTCCAGTCCGTACTGCAGCATCCGGATTTGCTCGAAGCCGCAGTTGCGTGCGGACTGCGCAGCCTGTTCGTCGGTTTTGAGACCTTGAACCCGGACAGTCTCGTCGAACAGAACAAGTACCAGAACCTCAACCGGAGCTACGATGAGGCCATCCGGCGACTGCACGGCTACGGTGTGATGGTCAACGGCAGCTTCGTATTCGGGATGGACGCCGATGATGAATCGGTTTTTTCAAGGACAGTAGATTGGGCGGTCGGCCAGGGCATCGAAACTGCCACGTTCCATATCCTGACCCCTTATCCGGGCACTGCCCTGCACGAACGCATGCAGGCGGAGGGTCGCATCCTGCACAGCAACTGGGATAAATACGATACGCGTCATGTCGTCTACCGGCCGGCGCGCATGGGAGCTGAAACCCTCGAAGCGGGATACTGGCAGGCATACCGGGATTTCTATACATGGGGCTCGATCCTGCGCGGTGCTTCAGTGAAGGCGGGGCTGACTGCACAGCTGCGGCATGTTGCATATGCAGGAGGGTGGAAGAAGCTCGAGCCGTTTTGGGATGTGGTCATTCGAATGCAAAAGGCCACGCGCATGCTGCCTGTGCTGGAAACGGTGCTGGAGGGATTGCGGAGGGTGCGGGGTGGAGATGGAAAAGTGCCCGAGCAGGTCAGCGCCGCGCTTTAACCAGGAACTGGTCGGTCACGAAGAGTATGAAAAAGATGCGTATCCGGGGCGCCCCGGCGGGACGCCCCAACATAATTTCTACCGAAGACATCCCTTATAATATTCCGCAGTGCGATTCACGACGCAATTCAATCAGGGAGCCCAATATGCAAAACAACCCACCAGACGGCTATCTCGCCGAGCCCGCCACCGGAGGTGGCAATTGCGTGCTCGTGCTGCACGCCTGGTGGGGGTTGAACGACACGATCCGAAAATTCTGCGACCGGCTGGCTGAGAACGGCTACATTGCTTTCGCCCCCGACCTTTATCACAGCAAATTGGCGGACACAATCGAAGGCGCTGAAGCGCTCGTCAATGCGTTGGACGGCAGCCAGGCGAAAGCTGACGTTGCAGAAGCCGCTGCTTTTCTCAGTGGTAAAACCGGGCGGAGCCTGGCCGTGATCGGGTTTTCGTTGGGAGCCTACTACGCATTTGACCTTTCGGTCGTCCATCCGGAGCTTGTCCGCGCTGTCGTCGTCTTTTACGGTGCAGGTGTCGGTGATTTCAAACGCTCGAGAGCTGCCTACCTCGGTCATTTCGCAGAGAACGACCCATACGAAGACCCGGATTACATCGCTTACATGGAAGAATCGATACATAAAGCTGGCCGGCCGGTAACCTTCTATTTATATGAAAGTGTCGGGCACTGGTTCTTCGAACCGGACCGCACTGATGCATACGACCAGGAAGCCGCGGACCTGGCCTGGCAGCGGACGTTAACTTTTTTAAACGAGGCTTTCGCAGTGGCTCAGTAGAAAATGAACATGGACCACACAAGACAGGTGCTTCGAAAAAGAATTGATCCGAATCATCCCCTGCATAAGAATCCCCCCAATGCGGGGTTGGGACATCTGTCTCCGCCCTCCAAACTCACCAGGCGCTTTTCTCACCCTGCTTCATAGGAGACACCTCATGAACGCAGTAACAGTGACAGCCAAGGTCCAGCTCGACAAGATTGCGGCTGTTTTGGCCGTAAAGCCGGCGCCGCACAGTTACGATGTGAAAGTCCACGTGTAACGCCCTTTTATCGAAGTGAGGCTTCGGAACAATTTGTCATCAGGTTTTCTAATGGACCAAACCTTCGCAAGGTCCCCCTCTTTTTCTTAAATCCTTGCAAAATTGTCGATTCTTGCATCTGCCGTTCGTTAACCTGATAGAAAGGCAGTAAAAGCGCTTTAACGCAGATTTTTCAAGAATATCTCAGAGCCAGGAGGCGTCAAAATGCAATACATGTTGATGATCTATGTTGATGAAGCGATGGAAGAAAGCCGTTCACCGGAGGAGTTTCAGAAACTCTTTGATGAATACACCCGCTTCGATGAGGAGGTCAAGGCGAAGAATAAGGCGATCAGCGCCGCCGCC
>JBFGQG010000555.1:0-2623 GCA_041564295.1 Anaerolineales bacterium
ACAGACCTCCATAAGGCAGGATCGGAAGCAGGTTCGGAATTGGCTTTTCATTTGCCCTGGGGAGTACTGCTGAAGGCACTTCCATATATTCCAGTAAATCATCCCGCAGATCGTCGTTATCGGAGGCTTCTGCCAGGGTATCGATTTCGTTGTAAAGGACAGCCTGTTCCGGTTGGGCATAATAAACCGGGTCCATACCATTGCGTGAGTGGACATAACTCCAGGCTGTGGTAGCCACCGGTTGGAAAGCGTTTTCCAACTCAGCGGATGCCGACGCCCGGCCGGCTATAAAATTCGCTGCATACGCATTCTGGTCAGGCTTGAATCTCATCATGTGAGCCTGCTCTCCTGCCAGCTTGATGTATTCCACCCCGGATAAGCCGCACTGTAAGTTGTCGTCGTAAACCTCCGAGGAATCTGATTGATCGTCCTCAACGTGATGTACGATCATTTCAAAAAAACCTGAGGGTACGAGATAATACGGATCGCCCGTTCCTGGATGTGCGGACAATGGCCGTGAAGCAAAGACCAGACAGCTGTTTTCCTGCGGGTTGAGGTGCACCATGTGGCCCATATTTGTTCTGTAATTGGAGGGCAGTCCGGAGGCCATTTTTCCGGTTTTGTCGGCGAATGAGAAGCTGGTGCGCGCCTCGTTAAGGTGGTTGAGCGGGTCAAGCGTGACAAAAAGTGTCAAAGCTTTCCCGCTCTGGTCAAAGTGTTGCCAGCCGTCTCCCGTTTCCTCATTTAAGAACGGGTAACGCTGGGAGGTGATGAAGGAATCCTGGTTCGTCCGTGGGTAGACCTCGTCCTGAAAGAAAAGGCGGAGGCTGATATCCAGTTTGGCGATGTCCTGTGGTTCCTTCGATAGGTTTTTTCCAAGCGTCAGGTCAAATTGAAGGCAGCCGGCCTGCTTGAGTGAGAAGGGTATCTCAATCGTGTCACCGACCCCCTTTATACGGTTGACTCCCATCCCGGTTGTGAATAAGAAGCCATCGATCGTATCGTCTGCCCGAGTCAATAAGAAACCATTCTCTGTATCATTCAAGGTCATACGGCTTCCCTTGGCTATATGCAGAGCGAAATTCTGGAAATTGAAAAATCCTAGTTTGCTGACTGTGGTGTCGCTGGTCGGGCCGGAGACTGAAAGGCAACTTATCATCCAAAGAGCAGGAGGTTCGAGCGGATTATCAATCCAGATAAAACGGGTATTTTTGAACGCCGGGTCGCGCATCAAGCCCTGCACGGCATGTACGAAAACCTCCTCAATCAGGGCTTCCTCAGCAGCATTTAAAAACAGGTAGAGACCTTCGCCCATTTCCCAGGATTCGGCCAGTTCGAGTTCATTCTTCAGTAATGCTTCATCAGGCCTGATTCGATCCGGCAAAAAGGCAATGCAATAACCTGGCGGAAGGTCATCCTCTTGTTCCAGAAAAAAAAGCCGCTTTCCGCTTTCTTTAATAAATTTGAAAAGGTTTCCGTTCATGGATTCCTTTCAGCTTCATTATTGATCCTGATTTTGTCGCCCTTGAGCAAAGGAATGTCGTAAATGTCTGTCCCATCAGCATAAGCCTGGTAGTATTCAAAGTGAACTTTTCGATAGACTGGATTACCGGTTGATCCGTGGTGAAGAAGGCGCTTAAATTCTTGAATTCCCGGGTTGCCCAGGTCCAGACCATCTTTCGCACCTGGGATAGATAGATAACGAACCATAAGCTGCCTGAGTGTGGTTCCCAGGGAGACATATTCAGGCTTGCCGTTTACAAAAACAACAATTTCAGGAATTACAGCCGCTCGACCGCGGAAATAAATCGCCTGCCCTTTTTCATTGTTCAATTCACCATTTTTTAAAATTTGGTCTTCAGTGACCTGTGTAAGAGCGGTAAAAGTATCCGATCCAATCATAGTCACATTTTTTTCTGTTCCGAACCAGCCGGCTGAAGAAATTCCCGGATAAGTGCCGGGGTAGAAGAGGCGTAAATAAGGTCTGCGAAACGTATTTTTATGTAGATCGATGACGCCTGCTACGCTGCTGCCGTCACCCGGTAGGGTCTCGACTACCGTATTCTGCATCCCGGCGACGAAGGGGTCAAACGAGAGATTAAATTCAAAAGCACCATCATTGGTGACATGCCGGTATTCTGCAACTTCGTAATAGGTGGACCCGCTTCCTGAATAACCGTGGAGGCGCTGGTCCTGCGCAGGATGAACCATCTGGTAGCTCTGGTGATCCACTCTCAGACGCATACCTGGCTGCAGGTCGACCCAGCCTTCCACCGGATTGAGCCCATAGTGATAAAACAAGACCTCGGTGAATGTCAGAGGGATAACCTCTGCCAGGCGTGTTTTTATCAACTGAATCACACTCGCTCTTAGCCCGCTTTTATCCAGTGTGCTTAGAAAAACTTGATAAGCGTCTTTGATCTCGACCCGGAGGGATTCATCATTCTTAAAATCCCAGATTTGGGAGCGAACGATGAGTCTATCCGGATCCATTGGCCCAGAGGAATTCTCCAGCCGGAACCAGGCATCACTCGTGAAAGTGATCGGGTCATCCACAACTGCAGGGAGCTGGATTTCGACGTCGTAAGGAGGTTGCTGATCGAGAAAATAGTTGTAAAAGTGC
>JBFGQG010000556.1:0-2621 GCA_041564295.1 Anaerolineales bacterium
CATGGGGGGTACCAGACATGGCAAGTCTTAAAGATTTGCCATGTCTGGGGTAACTCTACCCGAATCTGGCGTTCATCCTCCCTTTGCTCAGCAAAAAAAGAGCCCGGTATCTGTGACCGGGCCCTGCCGTTTCATTATTATTTCTGCTGCAGCTTTCTCAACTTTCCGAACAGCTCCTTCTCCTCCGCCGACAGATTCTTCGGTAGCTGGACGTTCAGCGTCGCCAGCAAATCACCACGGACGTCCTTCTTCCGCAAATCCGGCATCCCCTTCTCTCTCAGCCGGATCGTCTGACCATTCTGGGAGCCAGGTTTAATTGTCAGGATTACGGGTCGTTCAAGAGTAGGTACACTGACCTCCCCACCCAAAAGCACAGTATACAAATCAACGTCCACGTTGACTCGTAAATTATTGCCATCGCGTTTGAACGTGCTGTGCGGCATGACCCGGATCTTCAGATATAAATCGCCCGTGCCCCCGCCCTTGCCGGCAATCCGGACCTTTGAGCCTGTTTTTACCCCCTTCGGAATACTGACCTCGAACCGCGATCCGTCTGAGGCCTGAAAGACGCGCGTAGCGCCGGTAAAAGCCTCTTCCAGTGTAATTTCGACTTCCTGTTCAATGTTCTGGGCTGCCGCCTGCCGCCTGCCGCCGCCGCGTACACCGCCGAATAGAGTCTCAAAAAAATCCGAGAATCCGCCGCTTCCACCGCCAAAGCCGCCGATCCCACCGCCGAACAAATCTTGCAGGTCTTCCAGGTTGATGCGCGTGGTCGAACCCGGGCGGGCGCTCCAACGACCCCAGTCAAAGTCCTCAGGCCGCCCACCGGCCCGGGAGAATTGCTCCCAGTTCGCGCCGAACTGATCATATTTTTGCCTTTTCTCCGGATCGGAAAGGACCTGGTAAGCTTCGTTGATAGATTTAAATTTTTCTTCGGCGGTTTTGTCGCCCTTATTTGTATCCGGGTGGTACTGGCGCGCAAGTTTCCGGAATGCATCCCGGATCTCGTCCTGGCTGGCATTCCGGTTGACGCCCAGACTCTTATAGTAATCTTTGTATTCCATCGTTGTCGATTATACCGCTCAGCACAATTGTTGCCTGCTTTCAGATACGAATAATTCCAATTAATGAACATGCGCGAATCGATACGAACAGCAACGGGGATTGGTTCGTACACCAATCCCCGTCACAGGTTTAGGAGACTTGCAATACCGAAACTGAAGCGGTCTCACAAGTCCTTATTTCGTTGTTACGCTAACAGCGATTTTCTTCGGTCGGACTTCTTCCGACTTCGGAACGACCAGGGTCAGGACGCCGTGTTCGTATTTTGCTTCGATAGAATCAGCGTTCACTTCAGCCGGGAAGCGAATGCTGCGGGAAAAAGTGCCGTAGCGGCGTTCACGCAGGCGGTATTCTTCGCTGTTGATGGTCTCGTCAGCACTGGTCTCACCGCTGATCGTCAGCACATTTTTCTCAAGGGTAACAGCAATGTCGTCCGGGTTGATACCGGGAATTGAGGCTTTGACAACATACGCGTTGTCATTTTCGGCCACATCGAGGGCGAGGCCCCAGGTCCGGACCTGATCGGCCGGCATCATGTAACTGTCCTCGAACATGCGATCGAAGGCGTTCCATAGAGAGCTGATTTCACGGGAGGGGTTCCAACGAACAATGTTTTTCATGTCTATATCTCCTTTCGGAAATGGTTTAATGTGGTTTTTACCGTGCCCCCATTAAACTGCGCGACTATAAGAAAATCATCTGCAGAGTATTAAATGTGCGTAAGCAAGATATCAAAAAAATATATACAAGCGCATTGACGGAAAAAAATGAGAGAAATTCAGGCGATATTCCGCTTGAAACTCTCCAGTAATTTTCTCAGGTAAAATACTGCGGGGGTCCTGAAAGGATCCGCCTTATCACAATAGGAGTTCGAATGAGCATTGAACAAGATTTACAGTCAGAAAAAGTAACGACGCTTGACCTTTCTGAATATACCGTTGTTGAAAGTGGAACGACCGTGCGTGAAACGGTTTCAAAAATGGAGAAATCAGGTCATAACTGTGCGTTCGTCACACGTGAAGGCAAATTAGCCGGCATCTTTACAGACCGTGATGTGCTGCGGAGCGTTGTGGATAGGCCGGACTTATGGGGCCATCCCATCGATGAGGTTATGACGCATAACCCACATACCGTCAACGCATCGCAGACAACCGGCGAAGCCCTGGCTTTGATGGAAACGCTGCATTTCCGCAACACGCCCGTTGTCAACGATGCAGGGGAGATCGTCGGCAACCTGACGCATTTTGCATTGATCCGGTACCTTGCGGAGCATTTTCCGGAAGAGGTACTCAATCTGCCCCCTGAACCGGACCAGTTTGGAGAAGATCGCTATGGTGGTTGATTTGCCGGTGATTATTGGAGATATTCATGTCTGATCAGACCAAAAAAACAGAAGAACAACAAATAGAAGACCTTGAGTCGATCGTAATCCGTTTTGCAGGCGACTCCGGCGATGGCATGCAGCTGACGGGCACGCAGTTTACCAACACAGCCGCAATCTTCGGTAACGACGTGAGTACATTGCCGGACTATCCGGCTGAAATCCGGGCGCCGGCAGG
>JBFGQG010000557.1:0-2609 GCA_041564295.1 Anaerolineales bacterium
AATTTTTTCGCCATAATAACCCTTTTTCATATAAATTAACTCCCGGGTAGACTGCCCGGGAGTTTTGATTAAACTTGCATTTGCTCTGGCAGCCCGATTGTCATATGGTGTAATCCACTTAGACCGGCGCTTTTCGTCCCAGCCTTTCGGCTGGTTTGCCTTTTATATCTTTTGGATACAGGATCTAGATTCTATTTTCACTAATTATTTCTTCTTTACCTATATTCTCCTATTTTCGTTTGGGCTGGTATCTGCCCACCAACGCTGGGAATAATCCTCAGCAGGGTGAGGATCATTTCTGGTAAGGAGGATTAATGATCCAGAGAAGACGATCACTGCCAGGAAGGTAACCGCGTCTGTTCCGTTCTTGGTTACGTTCTTTTTGAAAGCGTACATACGGTTGTCTTCAACTGCGGTGGCTGCTTCGTGCGTGATCGCAGCTACATTTGACGAAATTGAAGCGCTGAATAGGCTGATCAATAACGCTGTCATCACAAGCCAGAAACCGATTTTCAGAATGTTTTTCATGTGACCTGCTCTTTTCTATAATATCGGGTTATGGCCCGAGGAACACGGAGTTCCAGGAAACGCTGTTCCAGGACACGGAGTTCCACGAGACTGAATTCCAGGAAACGCTGTTCCACGAGACCGAGTTCCAGGAGACTGAGTTCCATGTGACTGGGGAACTGCCGGTCCATAGGAGCTGGCTGGCCGTAAGTTTGGTGTTGGCAGACTTTGTGGTCGTGCCGGTCACAGCCGCATACACGTCGAGGTACTTATACCCTCCAACGGTGGTACCCGTGTTCAGCAGTCGGAACTTGACCTGGTCCGGTGTCAGGTTGGGCTCGTCTTGCAAGAGCAGTGCTGCTGCGCCGGAGACCATCGGGGCCGACAGGGAAGTACCGCTGGCCCGGAAGTACTCGCCGTTCATTACCACACGATCCGGATAGGTGCTCTTCCAACCGCTCGCGCTCGTGGAGAGAATGCTGACGATGTTTCTTCCGGGAGCCAGGATGTCTGGTTTAGCAAAACCATCAACCGTCGTTCCGAAAGCGGAGAACGTCGCCATGACGTCATCGGAGCGGGTGGCATTGCCTTTCTCATCGGTTGCACCGACGGTGATGATGAAGGGATCGTTGGCGGGTGCGGCCCGGACGGTGTTGTAGAGCGGGGAAATGCCGCTGTTGCCGGCAGAAGCGACGACGACGACCCCGTTGAACCACAGGATCTCAGCCGCTGCGCTGATCGGGCTGGTGTGGTAGGAGCTCTCGGTCGAAGTGTTCAGGGACATGTTGACCACGCGAATGTTGTAGGTGGCCTTGTTGTTGAACACCCACTGCATCGCCGCGACGACGTCTGATTCGTACGACATGCCGGCGTCGTCACTGACCCGCAGGCCGATGATATTGGCATTGGGCGCTACACCGGTGTACAGGTAATTGGAAACATACCCGCTGCCGGCGGCAATGCCTGCAACCAGCGTACCGTGACCGTAAATGTCACCTGACGTGTTCGTATTTCCGGAAAAAGCTAGCTGCTGCAAGACGCGGGAATCCGGTTTGGCTTTCGAAGGATCAACCTGCAAATCCTTGGCGAAGTGGACGCCGCTGTCGATCACGGCGATGGCGATGCCTTCGCCGCGCAGCCCCATGTTCCAGACTGGCCGGACGTTCAAGGTGTCGAGATAGTAATTACTTGGATTTTGGACGGGCGGTGAAGAAGGACCGGATTTGTTGCTGCTTTCGACCGGGCCGTCCAGCGACACCCAGCGCACCAGCTGTGAGCCGGTCAGCTCGCTTACGGCAGTCGCCGGCACTTCTGCCGCGACAGCCTGGATCATGTCCAGATCGTGGACGACCGCGCCTCCGAGCGAGCGCACAAGGTCTGCGATGTCTCCTTTCAGATGGCTCCTGAATGCGATGACGCGCACGCTGCCGTCCGGATGGGCTCCGGCGTACTCGACCAGCGCCTGGTCGGCTTTCAGCGTTCTGCTGGGGACACCGGCAGCAGAAGAGAAAACGCCCAGGACCATCGCCAGGAAAACGATTGGGATGAGTATCTTTCTTGACATATAATCTCCTTTCAAATAAGTAACTCCCGAGAATGGCTGCCCGGGAGTTCTGATAAAACCTGCATTCGCTCTGGCAGCTCGACTATCATATGGTGTCAACCACTTAGACCGCAGCTTTGCGTCCCGGCCTTTCGACCGGTTTGCCTTTATCAATTGCGATAATATTCAGTTGTGCCTTGCGAAAAAAAAACCCGGGAAAATGGCTGCCCGGGAGTTGGAAAAAATTTGTTCGCTCTGGCAGCTCGACTGTCATATGGTGTCTACCACTTAGACCGCAGCTTTGCGTCCCGGCCTTTCGACCGGTTTGCCTTTTTCAATAGCTTCAGGTTGTTAAAGAAAGTTACTTTTGTATGACTAGTACTAATTATAGAGGCTGAATAGGCTACGGGGTAGTTTTTGTCTCACATCCGGTTGGCGCGTTTTTATCTCTCTCTTAAATTCCGGATTTTACGCTTTCCGAATGAACTTGGATCGAACTAAACAGGCACATTTTTGTTTTCATAAATTGGGGACTAAAACCTAAAATAAAATCAGGGGC
>JBFGQG010000558.1:0-2608 GCA_041564295.1 Anaerolineales bacterium
AGGGCAGGGGCCTCCGGTTCATCGGACCCGGCCTGGATGTCCGCTTCGATCCGTTCGTAATGAGTGCGGCGCGCGGCCTCTTCAGCATCCGGATCCGTTTCATCTTGCGCACTTACCACAGTGAATAAACCGAAAGTGATTAAACCGGCAGTAATTATAAATTTTCGCGTACTCTGATAAAACTTCCGTCCGAGAAGCATGGATAATTTCCTTCATTTGAATCAGTTCGGTCAAAAAATTATACATCTGCGATTCGGTGTAAGCGTGACAATTTTCGGTTCGTTAAGGATTCTGTAACAACCACCCATTACAATGGCGGCAGTGACATACAGGAAACCGGAAGATGCGAACAAAGAACCAATCCACCATATTGATCGTTGAAGACGAATCAACCATCCGTGAAGTCTTGCGGCGATATCTTGAACGCGAAGGGTTTTGCGTACTTGAATCGCGTGACGGTTACGAGGCAATGGATCAACTCGCCACCGTCACACCGGACCTCATCCTGCTGGACCTCATGCTTCCGGGCATTGACGGGTTGACCATCACACGCAACCTCCGCCAGACCGGCAGCGCAGAAAGGCAAAACATCCCAATCATCATGTTAACGGCTAAAGGGGAACCCAGCGACCGGATTCGCGGCCTCAATATCGGCGCTGACGATTACATCCCCAAACCGTTTTCCCCTAGCGAAGTCGTTTCACGTGTGAACGCAGTATTACGCCGTTCAGGACGCCAGGCTGTCGAACCCGGCAAAATCATCACTTTTCCGACGATCACAATTGACACCGGGGCGCACGAAGTACTCGTCGATAACAAACCGGTCATGCTGAGCGCAAAGGAATTCGACCTGCTGCTCTTTTTTGCTCAAAACCCCCGCCAGGTATTCTCTCGTTCACAACTGCTTGATAACGTGTGGGGGTTTGATTACTTCGGCGACTCCTCCACGGTCACCGTGCACATTCGCAGGCTGCGCGAAAAGATAGAACCAGACCCATCGCATCCGACCTACATCGAAACCGTTTGGGGTGTCGGTTATCGTTTCAACATGGAAGAGTCGTGATGGGCAACACACGTATCCTCGCCTATCTCTTGACAGTTACAGCAGCGGTTGTGGTAACGATGCTGCTGATGTTCCTCGTCATGAATCCGCCGATGGGCGATCTACTCGAGCTCGGAAAACTGCTCGGGATCACGGCGATCATTTCGGCAGTAGTTGGTTATCTTTCGCACCGGTTGGGGTGGTGGCGGCAGTTCCGTTCGCTTGCAGGGGCATTTGCTGTCAGCTACCTGATCTCGGCAGGATTGACGCTCATCAATGTCTGGGTCACTGCCCGGTTGATGTTCATCAATGAGCACGACCTCAGCCTGGCAACCCTTCTCCTGATCTTTGCCAGCGGCATTTCCGTTTCTTTTGGCGTGTTTATTGCGAATTCTTCTACATTAGCGCTCAAGAACCTGTCACGCGGCGCGGAAGAACTCAGCGCCGGTGATTTCTCAACCCGTGTCCCCGTGGACGGACAAGACGAGATCGCCAGATTGACCGAGCGCTTCAATATCATGGCCGAGCGCCTTGAACAGGCCGCCGATGCGGAAAAATCGCTTAACGAGACCCGCCGAAACCTGGTCGCCTGGGCCTCACACGACCTGCGAACGCCGTTGTCTTCTCTCCGCGCAATGATCGACGCCCTGGCTGAAGGTGTCGCTGACGACCCGGAAACCCAGAAACGCTATCTACGCCAGAGCCAGGCAGAGATCGACCGCATGAGCCGCCTGATCAACGACCTTTTCGAACTCGCACAGCTCGACGCCGGAGGACCTGCACTGGTTTTTGAAGCGACAGCATTGCCGGACTTGATTTCGGACGCACTGGAAGGTTTCACCGGAAGAGCGCACAGCAAAGGGATTCAGCTGTCCGGGACTGCTGATCCTGAACTGCCGCTGGTGAACGTGGCTACGGACAAGATCGGGCGAGTGCTCAATAATTTGATCGATAATGCCCTGCGCTATACGCCGAAAGGCGGCAGCGTTTCGGTTGCGGCCAACAACGAGGGCCAGCGGATTGTCATTTCCGTCTGCGATACGGGCACCGGAATCGCTCCAGAAGATCGCGACCGTATATTCGAGCATTTCTATCGCGGCGAAAAAAGCCGCAGCCGCGCCGGATACGATGTCGGAGGGTCCGGGCTCGGCCTGGCGATCGCGAAGAGCATCGTTGAAGCGCACGGTGGTGAAATCTGGCTGGACTGCGAGGTCCCCTCAGGTACGACGATCCGTTTTTCGCTTCCGCTCCCGGCGGGCACAAGGCACTCAGAAGGTAAAAATTGAGGTTGCAGCTATGACTAAGATTCGACCATCGGAAATTACACCAGAACATGTTTATTTTACTCGGCGGGATTTCATCAAAACTGCCGGTCTGCTTGCAGGTGGTGCGGCTTTAATGGCCGCCTGTATGCCGGAGGAAACGCCAGCCGCGGAAAGTTCAGCAACATCTACCCCTGATCAGTCGCCGAACGCCATCGCCAGGGAAGATGAACGCGGCGATCCGATCAACTCCTATGAAGACATAACGAATTTCAACAATTACTACGAATTCACGACCGACAAG
>JBFGQG010000559.1:0-2604 GCA_041564295.1 Anaerolineales bacterium
CGACCAGGTTTTTCAACTCCGGTTGCGTGGTGATGAGCTTTGGTTCGGGGAGGTTCACAGGAGCTATTATAAACCACTGTCATTGATTAGGGCTCCTCCAGAAGCCGGCCGTCTAAATCTGCTCCAGGTCGCGATTACGCGCGGGGAGTGGAGGGTGAAAACCGGGTATTCGTTCTCCTTAAGACCAGATTCAGAAAGTCCAAACACTCCCATTTATATTCTTCCTATGCTTCATTAATAGAATTCTTGTATACGCGCAGTATCCTATACCCAATAATGAGATTAGAACGGAGGAATAGAAATGTCTAAAATTATCGGCATCGACTTAGGAACGACAAACAGCGTCGTGGCCGTTATGGAAGGCGGCTCTCCTACAGTGATTACTACAGCAGAGGGTTCGCGCCTGGCGCCATCCGTCGTTGCTTTCAACAAGAATGGGGAACGAATCGTCGGGCAAACGGCGAAACGACAGGCAGTCGTCAACCCTGAAAACACCGTATTCTCGATGAAACGCTTCATCGGAAAGCGCTTCGATGAAGTGGAGCACGAGCGCCAGATGGTGACCTACAACGTGGTCGAAGGCGCTAACGGTGATGCGCGCATGCAAATTCCCCAGACAAACCAGGATTACAGCCCGCAGGAACTCTCCGCCATGGTGCTTGCCAAGCTGAAGCGCGACGCGGAAGCCTATCTCGGTGAAACGGTTACGAAAGCAGTGATCACGGTTCCCGCTTACTTCAACGACAGCCAGCGGCAGGCAACGAAGGACGCGGGGAAGATCGCCGGGCTTGAGGTGATGCGCATTATCAACGAACCGACCGCCGCAGCTCTCGCGTACGGTCTCGACAAAAAAGATAATGAGACCATACTTGTCTTCGACCTCGGTGGCGGCACGTTCGACGTCAGCTTGCTCGATGTCGGCGGCGGTGTCGTCGAGGTGAAAGCTACGAACGGCGATACGCTTCTCGGTGGGGATAACTGGGATGAACGGATCATTACCTGGCTGGTAGACGAGTTCAAAAAAGACCAGGGGATCGACCTCAGGCAAGACCGGCAGGCCCTCCAGCGATTGCGAGAGGCCGCGGAAAAGGCAAAGATCGAGCTTTCGACCGTGCTGGAAACCGAGATCAACCTGCCGTACATTACGGCAGACGCTTCGGGGCCGAAACACCTCCAGGTCAAATTGACGCGATCGAAATTCGAACAGCTCACGGAAGACCTCGTTGGTAAACTCAAAGGCCCGTTCGAATCTGCCCTGAAAGATGCAGGAATGAAAGCAACAGACGTGGATGAAGTTGTCCTCGTTGGTGGTTCGACACGCATGCCGATGGTGCAGGACCTTGTCCGCTCGATGACGAAGAAAGAACCGCACAAAGGAGTCAACCCGGACGAAGTTGTCGCCGTAGGCGCGGCAATCCAGGCCGGCGTGCTCGCGGGTGATGTAAAGGACGTCTTACTGCTCGACGTCACTCCGCTCTCCCTCGGTGTGGAAACACTCGGCAACGTCATGACGGTGATGATCGAACGCAATACAACGATCCCGGTCCGAAAAACGGAAACTTATTCAACCGCTGCTGACAACCAGACAGCCGTTGATATCCACGTTCTGCAGGGCGAACGCCCGATGGCCGCGGACAATATGAGCCTCGGCAATTTCAGACTCGACGGCATCCCACCGGCGCCGCGCGGCGTCCCGCAAGTTGAAGTGACCTTCGATATCGACGCCAATGGAATCTTGAACGTCACTGCGAAGGATAAAGCAACGGGCAAAGAGCAGAAAGTAACGATAACGGCTTCCACCAACCTTTCGGACAGCGATATCGAGCGGATGGTAAAGGATGCAAAATCCAACGAAGCTGAAGACCGCAAGCGAAGGGAACTCATCGAAGCCCGCAATAACGCAGACAACCTTGTTTACCAGACGGAAAAGACCCTGCGCGAACTGGGCGACAAAGTGCCAGCGGGTGAGCGGGACCAGATTGAATCCCGCGTGAACGAGCTGCGAGAAGCCCTCAAGTCGGACGATGCTTCGCGGATAAAGTCCGCCAGCGAAGCGGTTGAACATGCCTTCCACGCCTTGAGCCAGCAGCTGTACCAGCAGCAAAGCCAGGCTGCGCCAGGCCCGATGCCAGCAAACGGTAACGGTAACGGCAACGGTCATACGCCCGATGATGAAGGTGAAGTCGTTGAGGGAGAGTTCAGGGACGCGTAGAAGAGCCAGCGGGGCGGCTTTTCGTTTTGTTGAAATCTTGCTGTTCAAACCCCCACTCGTTTTGTCGTGATGGTTGTGCATGGGCGAGCCGAATTCCTGGCAGAGGCGCCCGTCGACACAACCACCAGGGCACCTCGTCACACAGACATCGACAAATTATCCTGAAGAATCGAAACAGCGAGCCGGATTTCTCCGGCTCGCTGTTTCTTCTACGGCAGCACCGACTGAACGTCCAGCCGGGCACCGACAGATTCCAGCGCCTTGATCTGGGCCTGGAAGGCAAGAGTGATCGCATCGGCCAGGATGCGCAGGGCTTCTTCGGGATTGTGAAATCCCATCGAATTTTCTGCGGCGATGAAGTCCCAGCGGAGCTGTGATTCACGGTGGAGCCA
>JBFGQG010000560.1:0-2601 GCA_041564295.1 Anaerolineales bacterium
ACGTTACCGCCTATAATGGATCATCATCGTCTGGACCGATGAGCACGTCCCGTTCGCGTCCGCCGCCTTCGGAAGGTCCGATCACTCCCAGATCTTCAAGTTCATCGATCAGGCGCGCGGCACGCGGATATCCGACGCGCAGCCTGCGCTGCAGCATCGATGCGCTCGCTCTTTGGGTGTTCCGTACGATTTCGATAGCCTGTTGAACAAGGTCATCTCTGTCCGCCAGGACGGCCTCTTCTTCCAACATTTTTTCCCACGGCGTATCTTCATCCTCGAGACTGTAGTGCTTCTGCCAATATCTCACGACTGAATCGAGTTCAGGATCCGAAACGAAAACCCCCTGCGCGCGCAGTGGTCCGGCAGCATCCGGCTGCAGGAACAGCATGTCGCCGTCGCCAAGCAGTGATTCTGCTCCTGGCGTGTCCAGGATAACGCGTGAATCGATGCCTGATGCCACCGCAAAAGACAGCCGGGCCGGGAAATTGGCCTTAATCAGCCCGGTAACGACATCCGTACTCGGTCGCTGGGTCGCCACTACGAGGTGGATGCCGGTTGCACGGGCCAGCTGCGCCAACCGCACCAGGGCAGGTTCTGTCTGGTCGGGTGCTGACATCATTAAATCGGCAAGTTCGTCAATCATGACGACAATGTAGGGCATCGGTTCTTCCGGCGGGTTTTTCAAACGGCGCATCTTGTTGTTGAATGTGACGATGTTTCGCGAGCGATGGGCTTCCAGCAGCTTATACCGCCGGTCCATTTCAGAGACCACCCAGCGCAACACACCCATAATGCGGTCCAGATCGGTCTCCACCTGTCCAAAGAGATGCGGCAGACCATTGAATCTGACGAGTTCAACCTTTTTGGGGTCTATCATTACAAGACGCAGCGTCTCCGGAGAGTTGTTCAGCGCCAGGCAGGTGGTCAATGCCCCGATGCAGACTGATTTACCTGAACCCGTCGTTCCGGCGATGAGCAGGTGGGGCATCGAAGCGAGATCTGTTACCACAGGTTTGCCCGAAACGTCCAAACCGAGTGCGATCGCCAGCGGGGATTTGATTCTGTAAAACGCCCCTGATTCGATCACGGGTTTCATCCGCACGATGACTGAATCCAGGTTCGGGACTTCAATCCCGACATAAGCTTTTCCCGGCACGGGGGCTTCAATTCTCAACCTCGATGCGGACAGCGCCAGGGCGAGGTCTTTCTGCAGGCTAGAAATCTGTGCCACACGCACTTTCATCTGCTTTTCCCCCTCCGGTCCTTTGTCAATGAAGCCCGGCTCCACGGCAAACTGTGTCACGGTGGGGCCGACCTGCACGCCGACCACTTTCGCAGGCACGCCGAACTCTGCCAGCGTCTTTTCAATCAAGCCTGCCGTCATATTGATATTGCGCTCGTTTGGTTTAGGCATGCGCCCGTCGTTGAGCAGAGACAGGGGCGGCAGGGCTGTATCCCGTTGCTGTTCGGCTGCTGGGGCCAGCGGTTCCGCCTGGATCGTCAGTTTTTTACGAAATTCAGGAGGGATCGCTTGTTTCTGACGGTCTTCGGCAATTGTGCGGGTCGCAGCTGGCTCCGGCGCAGGTCCTGGAACTTCAGGCTCTGCCGTATCCGTGGAAACGACCTGCTCCTTCCCCTCTAATAAGCGCACAAGCCAGGCAATCAACGGTTTCATCTGTCCGATCCCGCTGATGAGGCCGAAGCCGAACAGAATAAAGAGGACGACGATGCGCCAGAATCCCCCCAACACGACGCCAAAAAATTCAGCAAGACCCCAGCCGACCAGGCCGCCGTCCAGCCCGGCTTCCGCCCGGTCAATATCAACTTCGTTGAAGACGGCGAGCAGTGCAATCAGGGCAAACGCGGCAATTTCAAGCGCCAGGACCCGGCCCCAGGGGATGTCTTCCACGCTGCCGAACCGTTTTCTGAGCATCAAGCCACCCAGCCCGACGACGATCAAAACGATCAGGAAGCTCCCATAACCGAACCAGCGATAGAGCAACTGCGCCCACGGGGTCAAGAGGGTCCCCTGGGTGACGCCGAGGAGGGCAAACAGGGTCATTAGACCAAGTGCAAGGACAAAAACACCGCCGATATCCCAGAAGAAACGCTGGAAGCGGAGCCAGATTTTGACGATGCTGCCCTGCCAGCCCACAGCAGGTTCCGGGAGGGGTTTTTGTTCATGCGTCATCAGGTCATTATCCCAAGATTTTCAACGTTGCGCTACTGAAATACCGTGTTGATTCGAAGGATCATCTCCATCCAGTTCTTCCCCCTGGGCTAGCGCTTCCATTTCGATGATTGCCTGTGCAACAGCATCGATGGCGACACGCTGCTTGCGGTAAAGGTCCGCTTCAGACATGGCGAGACGCATGGCCACTTCGCGAACCTTGCGACCTTCCATGAACTTCAATTCGAGGATGTTGTACAGGATCCATTCGGCAGTGAACCTGCGTTCCCCTTCCGGCCGGACGCGTTCAATTGCCTGCTTTAAAATACCGCGTAAGGCGTTGACCGCGCTCTCGTCACCGTCTTCCAGAGCACGCTGCACGATGGTCAACCGCATTAAAGGGCTTTCCCGCAGTTTTGGCCCGCCCCAAT
>JBFGQG010000561.1:0-2589 GCA_041564295.1 Anaerolineales bacterium
CCATGATATTGACTGCCAGGACGTGCAGGTCATCTCGCGATAAAGAGGCAGATCGGGCAAGCTCCGCGATCACGAGTGCCTGTTCGCCGGCGAGACCTCCCAGGTCGAGGCTTACGGCGGCGGCTGTTCGCAAACCTGGGTAATTGTCCAGCGGTGCTTCCAGTTCCCGGGGTGCCAGCGTCCGGCCGGCATGTTTGACCAGCTCTTTTATCCTGCCGGTGATGAACAGTTCCCCCTCGGCGTCGATATAGCCGGTATCGCCGGTTTTCAGGAAGCCGTCGGCCGTGAAAATTTGGCTCTGCGACCCGGGATCTCCAAAGTAACCGCCTGTATTCGCTGCGCTGCGGACAAGGACTTCACCGACTTCGCCTGGTTTTGCAATTTCGCCGTTACGGGTCATGACCCCCATCTCTACCTGTGGAAACGGCCTGCCGACGGATGCAAATCCATTTCCGTCCACGCGCACACCTTCACCGGGCTTTGTCATGCTGACGCCGACCGTCGCTTCTGCCAGCCCGTACCCCACCGTCATCACGAGATTCAACCCGAATGCCTTTTCAAAAGAAGCAATGGTCTCCGGGCGGGCCATCTCAGCAGCGTTAAGGGCCACGCGCAGTGATGCCAGGTCGTAAGCTGCCCCTTGCGGCGCATAGCGCAGCGCCAGGCGGTAGCCGAAATCTGGAGAAGCAGTGAATGTCCCCCGGACCGTTTCGATCGTTGCCAGCCACTGCCTCAAGTTGACAAAACTGGTCGGCAGGAGGACGAGACGGGCAGCCAGGTAGAAGGGCACCATTGTCATCAGGATCAGCCCCATGTCGTGGTAGACCGGTAGCCAGCTGACGAAAACGTCCTGGGATGTGATCTCCATGCCGGCAATCAACTGGCGGATATTCGTCAGCAGGTTTGCGTGTGTGATCGGGACCCCCTTGGGGTCTCCTGTGCTGCCGGAGGTGAACTGGATGAAAGCGATAGATTCGGGAGAGATACGCGCAGGGAGCCATTCGTTTGTGGAGAATCCCTCCGGGTCAATCTGTTCGAGACCGCCAGGCAGCATATCGCTTCCGATAAATGTGACGATACGCCGTGCACCGCAGATGCCGGCGATCCGTTCGAGCCGCTGTGGTCCTGAATCCGGGAATAAAGGAACCGGGATCCCGCCGGCGAGCTGGATCCCGTAGAAGACCGGAAAAAAGGCAGCGTGATTGGGCATTGCAATCAGCACACATTCGGCGGTGCTTAAACCCAATTTTTGCAAATGCGCCGCGAAAGCGTTCGTTTCGCGCCACAAAGCGGCGAAAGTAATTTTCTCGCCGTGTAATTCGTAAGCGACCTGGCCGGGAGTATGCTCGTTACGAAACGCCAGGAGGGCAAGCAGGTCAGAGACGGTTTTTGGAGTGGACAAATTCGAAGAAGTCGCGCGGCGTGCGTAATCCTAGGAGAGCCGATTCCGCGATGTGGATCGCATATTTCTGCTCAATGGCCACGACGATATTGGCAATATCGGCAGACTCAGCGCCGTAACCTTCAACGAGGGAAATGTCCATCTCGACCGGGCGCCGGCCTAACGTTAATTCTATGATTCGGATGATTTCTTCTTGCATTTTCCAGAACCTGGATGCTTTATAATTTAACAGGATTGGCTGCAGACAACGCTGTTATTCTAACGAATTATTTCATTTATGTTGCGCATGAATATTGTAGGAACGACGAATGCCAGGCCGGCATGATTCCTTGCCCATGTAGCCCTGCGTTTTTACGCTCTTATGGCGCAACCCGAATTGGTTCAATCAACGCATTCAATTGAATCCACCGAACAGGTGCACGATGACATCATCCACTCTGTTTCATTCGCACGCTCGTCTCGAAATTTCATACCCTGACGGGCAAACATCGATCACTTACCTCGACCGAAATTCTCTGACCGTCGGCCGGGATACATCCTGCAATGTCGCTGTACCAGGCAGTTTGAAAACCATTTCGCGCAAGCATGCAGAATTCCTGCCCGGGCCAGACGGTTACCAGGTTCGTGATCTCGGCAGCCAGAATGGCGTATATGTCAACGGTTTGCGGGTTTCGAACGCCGTCCGGTTGAACGACGGTGATGTCATCCACCTGGGTTTTCAAGGGGGAAAGAGTGAAGTCGTGATCAAGGTCTTCCTGAACGTCCCCGATCAGCCCGGTGCCGTTGGAGCGCGCGACCTGCACCCTTATCTCGTGTTCCGTTGGCCGGACGGCCGTCTGACTTCGATCGAACTTACAGGAATCTCGTATACTGCAGGCCGCTCGGAAGACGCAGACCTCCCGTTCCCTTCCCATCTTGGATACGTTTCCAACCAGCACTTTGTTTTGCGGCGGCAGGATGGGGGATTCTGGCTGGAGGACCTGGCCAGCAAGAACGGCACCCGCCTCAACAACCAGCTGTTGACGCCTGGTAAAGCCGTAAGGCTCAGCGATGGGGACACGATCCGCGTCGGCGACGACCAGCGGAGTATCTCGATCGGAATTATTTACCATGACCCATCGCAGTCCAATCATATCACCGGGAGCGGTTGGAAACCGGTCGAAAAGGCCACGGTTATCGTCAGGCGC
>JBFGQG010000562.1:0-2550 GCA_041564295.1 Anaerolineales bacterium
CGGCACTGCGCTGTTTTTTGCGACCGTTTTCCTTGGCTCTACACAGCTTTCGAGGTTGACCGAAAAGATCGGCAGCCATGGAGTGACGGTCGCCGGCGCGCTTTTGATGGCTGCCTATCCGGGTTTGACTGCGATCACGAAGGATGTCCCGCTCTACCTCTTCACTTCCTTCGTCGGCGGTGTGGCCTGGTCGCTGGCCGGAGGAGCGCTGAGCAACTACCTGCTTGAAAAAATACCGGAAGGAGACCGGCCCGCCTATCTCGCCTGGTACATGGTGATAATTAACCTGGCTGTCCTTTCCGGGTCCCTGTTAGGCCCGGCCTTAGCTCGGTGGATCGGCCTTGCCCCGGCGTTGCTGCTGGCGGCTGCAGGCAGGGTGTTGAGCGCAGTCGGAATTCTACGGCTCGGTAAATGATTTGATAAAGCGAAACTTTTCGTAACATTTCGCTTCATATTTTCTAGCGGTTTCGCCTGAATTTCCTTTTCCTGACCGATGGGGGTCCCCCGGGTGCCGGCCGAAGAGCAGCGGAGGCTTCCGGCACATGCGGCAATTCTCCTGGTTTCTCCATCCCGGAAAAAATAATCTTTACCAATTCTGCTACGATCCTGTCATCTGTTTCCACCGGTTCATAAGCTGCAAGGCGCCTTTCGATCTCGTCACGCGCGCGGCGCTGGAGATCCCAGCTGCCTGCCAGCGCCCAACTGTCCCGGTTCAGCCGATCCACGACCATACCAGGCAGGTACATCTCTTCCTGCCAATGTGCCAGCGTGTGTGGTGAGGTCAGCAGGTGCTCGTCTTTAAGCTGCTGCTGCACGAGTTCGAGCGTCGGTAGATCACCGGTGATATTGATCGGGCGTGCGAAATGACGCGCCTGCCCGCACATTTCATTGTCAAAGACCAGTTTTTCCAGGCTGAAGACGAGCAGGTAATCCAGCATCCCCGGTCCGGAAACCGAGTTGACGCCTGCCGTCGCTGCCAGGAGGGCACTGGAAAACGTCTCTGCGCCGGCCTGGGCATCAATCAGCTTACTCTCACTGAAACCAAGATAGGCCTGTGTTGGCAGGTTGAGCGATTTTGCAACGGCGATGTACGCCAGGTCAAGGCGCAGGCTTTCGACTGCCATCATGGGAGAAGTGGCGTTGCGCATGTGAAACGCTGCCGGTGCACCGCCGAAAAGGACAGGTGCGCCGGGACGAACAACCTGTGCCATTACGAGGCCTGCGAGGACATCTGCAACATGAAAGACCGTCGCACCAACCAGCGTGACAGGCGCGATTAATCCCATTATGGTGACAGGTACGATTTCAACCGGAATCCCGGCTTCCACGCAGTCGATCATGTTCTGGCAAGAGTCTTCGCTGTAGCGGAAATTCCCGGTTGCTGTGATTGTGAAAATGGACATCGGCCTTGAAATCAGGTCCTGACGGTCTGCGCGGAAAAGCTGCATCATCTCAACCATTCTCGGCACACCATGCTCTGTAAACGCCCCCGAAACGACTGGTTTGCGGGATTGTGTCAGCGTCAGGTACAACCGCCAGGCGTCTGCAACCTGCTGGTCGATGTCATTGTTGGTTGAAAAAGCGGTTGCAAGGTAGTCGATGTGTTCGAGACCATCGCACAAACGGACATATTCGACGAAATCCGTTGTGTTTGCCAGCCGCGTTTCCCCGGTGCGATGGTCGAGCACGATGAGCCCGCTCGAGCCCGGTACAAAATGTACGCGGTCTCCACCGAGCGTGGTGTAAGGCAGACCGTCCCTGTCGAACAGTGTAAATTCTCCTGGTGTGGATGCAATGGCGCGGTCAACAGCGTCCTGCGGAAACAGGATGCGGCCTTCCGGTGTTGACGGGAGACCGGCTTCGAGGAGGCGTGTTCGCAAGCCGGCCCCGCGGATTTCAAAACCGATCTCTGCAAGGATGCGCTTCGATTCGACCAGGATTTCAGCGATAAGTTCGTTAGAAAGGATACGAATTTGCGGTCGCATAAATCAGGTTGATTCATGGCGGTATTTCCGCCAGATGCGGACCACTTCGTCGTGCGGAATGGCGTGGGCGGTCCTTCCCTTGAAGCCGATAGTTGTCTCGGCAGCCATCAATGCGTTCCAGATCGCTTCGTGAACAGCTTCCGCTGCTGCGTAGAAGAATGGATTGAGTTCTTCGTTAGGAACCATTGCGAGCGGCTGGTCCGGGTTGGCTTTCGTCGCCGGCTGGTTCCCGGTCGCGAAAGCCAGGAAAATATCGCCGCTGCCGTTGTGCCCAAAACCTCCGGTCTGGGCGAGACCGGTCGCGGCGCGCTGGGCCAGCCGACGGCATTGGAACGGCAGCAGCGGCGCGTCGGTGCCCAGGATAATGATGATGCTGCCTTCACCGGGCGCTTCGTCCCAACCGGAAGGAATCGCGCTCAGTGGAATCTCGCGCCCGACAGGTACTCCGTCGAGGCGCAGGTCCTCACGTGAGCCATAGTTAGCCTGGACGAGTGCTCCGACGGTAAACGATTTTTCGTTATTTTCGATGATTCGGGAAGCTGTACCAATCCCGCCTTTGAATTCA
>JBFGQG010000563.1:0-2537 GCA_041564295.1 Anaerolineales bacterium
CTCAAGACATACGAGGCAGGCGGGGTCCATTTTGCTATTTCCCAGGCGGAAGTTGTCAACCTCATGCAGATTTCCGAACACCAGAATCGTTTGTTGGAGGCTTTGATTGCACTGCGAGACTCGAATGGCCTGGATTTTGCTATGTTGATGATCACTGACGTCGTGCGGCGGTCGAGCCGTCTGCTGCTGACGGACGTCGTCCCTGCGCTCGATGAACTTCCATACCCGCGGCACCCTGACGGCACCCTGGTGGCAGACGGGGTAGTCTCGAGAAAAATGCAGCTGTTACCGGTCGTGCTGAGCGCGCTGGAAGGATAGCTATGGATTATTATCAGCAGATTATCAAGACGTTAGAACGCGGGGCCCCGGTGGTTCTGTGTACGATCGTCCGCAGCCAGGGTTCGACTCCGCGCCGGACCGGCAGTAAGATGCTGGTTTTTCAGGACGGGAGGATTGAGGGGTCGGTCGGCGGCGGTGAACTTGAGAGCCGGGTAGTGGCAGCGGCGGAGGAGTCGCTGGTGAGCGGTACGCCGCAGATATTGAAATACAATATGACAGACCCCGCACGCGGTGATCCGGGAGTGTGTGGTGGGTCGCTGGAGATCTTCGTGGAACCGGTTTATCCTGAATTTACGATCGTCGTTGCTGGGGGCGGTCATGTTGGTAAGGCAGTCGTACACCTGGCGAAATGGCTGGGTTTCCGTGTGGTATTGACCGACGACCGTGCGGAATTCTGCAACCCGGAGGCTGTTCCGGGAGCAGACGAGTATTATATCGGCGCGCTAAGCACATTGCCTGAAAAGATGGCTGTTGGTCCGTACACATTCCTCATTTTGACCACGCGCAACGTCCTTGTCGATGTCGAAGGCTTGCCGGAAATTTTTAAGACGCCGGCAGCTTTCATCGGAGTGATCGGATCGCGCAGGCGATGGGCGACCACGCGTGAGAAGCTGGCGGGCATGGGTGTCTCGGCGGAGCAATTGGACCGTGTAATTTCACCGATGGGATTGGAGCTCAATGCGGAGACTCCTGAGGAGATTGCACTGAGCATTTTGGCCGAGATAATTATGCTCATGCGCGGCGGTGATGGGGAGCGGATGGGTGTTTGACAGAGGGAGGGGGATGCTATAATTTGCCTGGTTGAAAAATAAAACATAATTTGGATGCGCATAGCCATTGGTCGGATGGCAGCGTTCCTGGAGGTATTATGTGGCACGAATATATTAATGCGACCTCTGTAGATGAAGTGCTGCAAATCCTGGGGGAACATCCTTCATCCTCACGCATTATTGCCGGTGGAACAGACCTCTTGCTGGAACTTGAGCGCGGTGTCCGGCGAGGGATTGAAATTCTTGTGGATATTTCGCGGATTCAGGGGCTGAGTGAAATCCGTCTTGAAAACGGGCGGGTGCATTTAGGTCCGCTGGTAACGCACAACCACTGCGCGGTTTCACCCATCATCCGCCGATACGGGTTTCCTCTGGCGCAGGCATCCTGGGAAGTCGGTGCACCTCAGATTCGAAACCGCAGCACGGTCGCCGGAAATATCATTACGGCCTCTCCCGCCAATGACACAATTACACCTTTGATGGCTCTGGATGCGAGTATTACCTTGCGTTCGCTTCAAGAGGAGCGAGAAGTTCCGTTTTCGGAGTTCTATTCCGATTTTCGCCAGACCGTCATGCGGCCGGATGAGATGCTTGTTGGCATCTCATTCCCGGCGATCGCTTCAAACGAGGCTGGATCATTTGTAAAACTAGGATTACGCAGGGCCCAGGCGATTTCAGTCGTACATGTCGCCGTGAAGCTGGGTTTCGATGGTGATATCCCCGCGGAACTCCGAACAGGCGCCCTGATCACAGAAGCTTCGATCGCCCTCGGCGCAGTGACGCCTGTAATCGTCCGGGCTGAACAAGCGGAGGCTTTCCTGGTCGGAAAGGAACTCACGCTCGAGAACATTGAAAAAGCATCTGAAATTGCCGTTGAATCCGCAGCACCCATCGACGACGTCCGTGGATCGGCCGCGTATCGCCGTGAAATGGTCAGGATTTGCACGCTGCGAGCACTGAGAAACATCCTGTACGGGCAGGATCAGTCATCTATGCCCGAACGGCCCGTCACGCTCTGGGGCGCAGTGGACCATTATGGTCCGCCAGAAATGAACGGCAGCGCCGACCAACTGGACGGTCAGGTCATCGCGACACGTATTAACGGTAAAGGATACGAAATCCGCACCGGGTCTGATAAAACCTTATTGCGCTGGCTCCGGGAGGACGTCGGATTGACCGGCACAAAAGAAGGCTGTGCAGAGGGTGAATGTGGGGCGTGTACTGTCTTCCTAGACGGCGCAGCCGTGATGAGCTGCCTGGTCCCCGCCCCGCGCGCTCACGGCGCAGATATCATCACGATCGAAGGCCTGGCGTCTGAAACGTCTCTGCATCCGGTTCAGGAAGCATTTGTTGAAGAAGGTGCAGTGCAGTGTGGGTACTGCACTCCAGGATTTGTCATGTCCGCTGCAAAACTCCTTGAAGAGCGAC
>JBFGQG010000564.1:0-2517 GCA_041564295.1 Anaerolineales bacterium
ACAGCGTCACGATTGGTGTGTTTGGGCCAGGCCTGCCTGAGGTGGACCTCCAGAGTATCAACCTGCTGCCACACCAATTGGGCGATTCAGGAGCAAACATCGACCTTCACGGCCTTGGTGGAATTGTTGCCGAGTCACTGGAAACCGGGGATTTCTACGAGCCCTTTACGCAGACCAGCTATTGGGGACGCCAATCTATCGATATGACCTTCCCCGCGACCGAGACTTACTACCTCGTGGTCTGGCAGGCAGAAGAAATACCCGGAAAATACGTCCTGGATACCGGTCGTGAAGAAGTATTCGGCATTGGGGACCTGCTACGCTTCCCTGTCTGGTGGTGGAATACGCGGGCATACTTCGGCCAGCTACCGGTGTTCTGGCTCTTCGCACTCTCCGCGATCGGCCTATTAAGCGTGGTGCTGCTTCGCCGGCGCGCCACTGCAACCCGCAATTCGCAAAAGGTCGTTCTTGAGAAGCCCGCTCACACTCGCTCTTTATGAAAAATACGGTGGATATCCTTCCACCCGATGCCTGCCTTTCTCTTAAATTTTAGTTAGAATTTGCCGAATTACAGCTTGAATTCCGAAAGGCCTGTCACCTTCTCAAAGCAATGCCGTCTAAATGAGAGCAACTCCAGCCGGATAGCATTTCGAATTCCGGTCTGATAATAGGATTTAATCAATGACAAAAAAACAAACCACACTCCTGATCTTTACCATATTATTCACCCTCAGCCTGGCGGCGTGCGGCGTCACAGCGGCTCCGGCTGCGGAAGTCGACGTCCATTCACTTCCGGCAAACCTGGGGGTACAGACTGTTTACAGCGTCATGGACGACCCCGATGTTTATCTGCTCGATGTGCGTGAGGTCTGGGAATACAACGAAGGCCATATCCCTGGGATCACATTGCTTCCACTGGGCGAGCTCACCAGTCGTTTGAATGAAATCCCGACGGACAAAGAAGTGATCATCACCTGCCGCAGCGGGAACCGCAGCCAGCAGGCGGTCAATTTCCTTATCCAGCAGGGATACGACAATGTCCACAACATGGACGGAGGTATCCTGGCCTGGGAAGCTGCCGGCCTGCCGGTTGAACGCTGATATGTAATAGCGAGACTCTCAAAAAGTCTCGCTTTTTTATTGCTCAACCGGTAGTGTCTTAAACAAATATAAAAGAAGTTACTGCCCTTTCCCGCGCGGCCTTGGTGCAGTCCCCAGACAGGACTCGCTGGAGACCCGTTCCCGGCATGGTCGTTTCGGTACCGAACGGTTCGTGCGTCAGCGCTTATGTGGCAGTATACGCCAGTGAAATGAATCGAATTGCGCCTGTATGTGCTTTCCAGGTTAGGGCACAACATCGAATCAAATGAATAGAAATTCCTGAGGAAGTTGCAGTTCTTTTATCAACCAATTTTTCGACCGTTTAAAGGTGATATCCATGGTTTGCACTCAAAACATATCATCACCGGGCCCTTGAGCCTTCAGGGGTAATTAATTGTCTCTAACGGTTTTCCTGGTAATGGATAGAGACGGATACAGGTGTCAGTCGTTTTCAGGTGCAGCCAGTTTCATCTTGAGAAAAACCCGGGGTGCGGCGAAAATCACCCAGAACGTGGTCAGGCCGTAGCGGATGTAGCGTAGTGTAAAGGCAACTGCCTGGCCCGCATCGACCTGGTCAAAAGCAAAATCGAGACCATAAAGTACGACCACCACCCCCGCCATCCCCAGTAGATAACGGGCAGCCTTCTGCATGATCGGCCCGCCGACGCTGAATTGACCAGACTTTTTCCCGAGTATCCACCCCGCCATCGCGCCGAACACCGCGCCGGATAGCGTGAAGAAATGATTTAGCGAGCGGGCTTCTTCGGAGTAGGCAGCATAATTGGAAGCGTCTGGTGAACCGGCAATCGCCGCTGAAATCAGAATTGCGACGACCACAAAGATCATCGAAACGGCAAACGCAGCTACAAGGTTGAAGCCAGTCGATCGGTCTCTCAGTCCGGCGGAAACCCGGTCTTCAACTTTAACAAACAGGTACAACATGACGAGGCCGGAGACCCAACCGGCGATGATATCGTGCGGAAAGTGGACGCCCAGGTATATGCGAGAAAAGCTGATGAGCAACGTCGCGACAACGGCAGTGATCAAAAGCCAGCGCTTCCGGACCTGCAGCCACAGGTAGCCCAGGATTGCCGGCGGGTTGCTCGCGTGCGTTGAAATAATCCCATAGCTGGCTTCTTGCGAACCGATCAATTTGACCTCATCACTGATCCAAAACGGACGGGGCTGGTGTAAAAACAGTTTAAAAGAGACGCCGACAAAATCCGTGAAGAGTAGCAGCATGAAAACTCGAAACCCCCAGCGTTTATTGATCGTCCAATATAGGAGAGGGATGAAAATCATGTA
This sequence comes from Anaerolineales bacterium, assembly GCA_041564295.1. Lineage (GTDB taxonomy): Bacteria > Chloroflexota > Anaerolineae > Anaerolineales > JABWBV01 > DATDOR01. The sequence continues at coordinate 2,407 of JBFGQG010000564.1, forward strand.
GAATTCCACTTTTCCGAAAAATGTCAGGAATTCCATCAGACTATCCAGCGCAGGACTCCATCCCTGGATCCATACAATCAAGTCAATGCCGAATGCTTGCAGTGTAGACAT
>JBFGQG010000565.1:0-2512 GCA_041564295.1 Anaerolineales bacterium
CCACCGAAGCTGAAAGAAGCGGTCTCTGGCGACCTGCAGCGTATCCGGGTCGACATCGAAGCCGACTGCCTCGACTCCCTGCACCGCCCACATCAATCCGAGCGTGCTCTCGCCTGTGCCGCAATTGAAATGCGCTATTGCAGGTCCGATTACGCCCAATTCTGACAACCAGCGATATTTTGCCTGCCAGTTTGATACAAGCTCGATTTGTTCGATGACAAATGATTTATTGAAAACTGTCATACAACGCTCAAGGATCTGACCGTCTTAACATCGGCATGTTGATTCCCCATTTCCTGGCGGCCTCGATGGCTTCCTGATAACCTGCATCCGCGTGCCTGACGACGCCCATACCCGGGTCCGTCGTCAGGACTCGCGCCAGGCGCGCTGCTGCTTCCGGCGTTCCATCGGCGACGATGACCTGGCCTGCGTGCTGCGAGTAACCAATCCCGACACCACCGCCGTGATGGAAGCTGACCCACGTCGCCCCACCGACTGCATTGATCATTGCATTCAGGATCGGCCAGTCTGATACTGCATCCGAACCGTCCTTCATGGCTTCTGTTTCACGGTTTGGGCTGGCCACGGAACCGGCGTCCAGGTGATCGCGACCAATCACAATCGGTGCTTTTACCATCCCATCACGCACCATCTCGTTGAAACGCAAACCGGCCCGGACGCGTTCACCATAACCGAGCCAGCAAATCCGCGCCGGCAACCCCTGGAACGGCACCTTATCTCGCGCCATTGCCAGCCACCGGTGGAGGTGTTTATCTTCAGGGAAAAGTTCTTTCACAGCCTCGTCCGTGCGGTAGATGTCCTCGGGATCACCGGAAAGGGCAACCCAGCGGAACGGCCCTTTACCGAGGCAGAAAAGCGGTCGAATGTAGGCTGGAACAAAACCCGGATACGAAAAAGCCAGTTTCACACCCGAGTCGTAAGCCCTTTGTCGAAGGTTGTTCCCGTAATCGAAAACTTCTGCCCCCTGCTTCTGGAAGGTGAGCATCGCATCGACCTGTTTGGCCATGGAAGCGAGGCTGCGGCGTGAATACCGTTCCGGTTCGCTGTCTCGCATCACCCAGGCCTCTTCAAGGCTCATTCCGGCAGGAACGTATGCCATGATGTCATGTGCTGGGGTCTGATCTGTGACGACGTCCGGTATCACGTTGCGCGCGGCCAGGTACGGGAACACGTCCGCCGCATTGGCGATCAAACCGATCGAGACGGCTCGCTCCTGCCTGACGGCATCTTCGACCATCGTCATCGCTTCTTCAATATTGTCGACGATCTCGTCAACGTAACCGATCTCGTGCCGCCTCCTGGCACGCTCGGCGTCGACTTCAACGATGAGGCAGATGCCTTCGTTCATCGTGACGGCGAGCGGTTGCGCGCCGCCCATCCCACCGAGACCTGCAGTGAGAACCCATTTACCTTTCAAGCTGGACCAGCCTTTTTGCCTGGCAAGGGAGGCGAGCGTTTCGTAGGTGCCCTGAAGGATCCCCTGCGTACCGATATAGATCCAGGAGCCCGCCGTCATTTGACCATACATCATGAGACCTCTATGAGCCAGGTCGTCGAAATGCTTCTGGGTCGCCCAATGAGGAACCAGGTTCGAATTGGCGATTATGACGCGCGGGGCATCGGCGTGTGATTTGAATACGACCACCGGATTTCCGGATTGAACGAGAAGCGTTTCATCATTTTCGAGATTTCGCAAACTATCAACGATTGTGTCAAAAGCCTCCCAGCTCCTGGCAGCTTTCCCGGACCCACCGTATACGACAAGATCTTCGGGAATCTCGGCAACTTCTGGATCTAAATTGTTCATCAACATGCGCAAAGCAGCTTCCTGAAGCCAGCCTTTGCAGCTTATTTCCGTTCCGCGAGGTGCACGAACCGTGCGAGACATAGGTTCCTCCAATAGCGATCGATGATCGAATTCGATGCAGGACATTTTACCCTGATTCTCTGATGAGGGACCTTCGCAAGGTTTAAACCTTGCGAAGGTCGGATCAGCATTACATCAAATTGACTACAAATACAAATTGACGAAATATCCAAAATTATTGTAAGATGAGAGCGTTCGATTAACTATTTTTTCACGCAGGCGTTTATTTCAAGGAGAGAAAAATGAGCCGAAAATTCGCAATGACCCTCGGTTTACTCATTGGCCTGATCATGGTCGGCAGCCTCGCCGCACCAGCTTTCGCCGCGACCACGTACAATGTTACAGTGAACAATAAGAATTCGCACGCAATCACGCTCTCGTTCGTCGGTCTGAAGGTGTACCAATTCGAACTAGATCCGGGAAAAACGACGATTCAGCTCGAAAAAGGGGTCTATCGACACTCATATTACGGCTGCGGAAAACTGAACTTCGGCGACATTACTGTGAAAGCCCGGGACAATGACCTGCTTATCGAAAACTGCAATAAGAGCAGTGGGACGACCTCGACTCCCGGGACGGATGAAGGCGTGCTCACCCTCATTAACTGGTCTAACAAGGCTTTGC
>JBFGQG010000566.1:0-2510 GCA_041564295.1 Anaerolineales bacterium
AGACCCGCTCCGAGCAGTACCAGGCCTGGCCCAGCCAGAACGATTACAAAAATAAGCAAACGCGACAGCATTTCTCCGGATATTTCCGGAACAAGTCCATTTTCAGGCACAGCCGCAGTTACGATTCCCCCCAGCCAGGCTGCTTCTAGAGTTTGCAGGTCCAGACGGATGGGGTCCGTCAACGGGCCCTGGGCACAACCCGCTCCGGCTGCATATGATTCAACCAGCGCCCTGACTCCTGCGGGACCGTACACGCTGCGCACGTAGCGAATAAACGCCGTCGCTTCTGCATAAGCCAGAAGTGCTGCTGATGTATCTTGAGGAAACGCTTCGCAGAGTTCCGTTACCGGGATGAGAGAACCATTTTCCACAGCCCTGTTGACGAGGAAATCGTAATCCGGATTTGGGAAGGTTTCCATTAATGAAGCGAAACCTTCATTTAACCAGACAGGCAGATTCCGGAAACCCGAACCCGTAAATTCATAAAGTACAAGGTGGGCAATTTCATGCGGTATTTTTCGCTCTATTTCGAGTTGGGCTTCCGAATTCGGGGGCAGCGAAACGATCACCAGGCCTGTATCTGGCTCAACATGGCCACCGGCCCAGCGCTGGCTTAACAACCCCCGGGTGACCTGGTAATCCTCTAAATTCCCATAAACGTAGACATCGATCCAACCCGGCGGTTCAATCTCGAAATATGCCAGTGCCCGATCCAGCCCGGACCGCGCGGCATCAAGTACTTGCTGGGCGAAGGCAACATCCCCTTGATACCAATGCACGCGGAATGGGTTGCTTTCAAGTGTTTTCCAGTTGAAGCGGTTGTCTGAATAAAAAAATGAGAACGGTTCCGATTCCACGAGAATGCCGGCCTCTTCGACAATGATTCTAAAAGTAACAGTCGAAAATGCCTGCACAAAACGGTTGGGGATCAGGTGAACAAATGTGAAGGCGCCGGACTTTTCCACGTCCAGCAGTTCGGTCAGCGTGTGTGAATCACCAGCGAAGGTCACCTGGATAGCTGCAGGGTTAGAGACCAGGTCGGGGCGGATTCTCCCACTGATGATGATCTGTTCCCCGTAAGTGTACGTCACAACGACATCCGAAATGATTGGAACTGTTTGCACGGCTGCGACTTCTCGTGGAATTGATGCAACAGCCAGCAGAATGAACAGGGAAATAAATAATCGGAGGATCATCGGCATTGCCTTACAGATGGCATTGTACCCGATCCCGTCAGCCTATGAGGAAGGCGAGGATGGGCGTTAGCGTGAGCGGACTCAAGAGGGTGGTCGTGAAAACGACGGACGTCATGAATTCCGGTTCAACTTCGAATTCAGTGGCAAGCACGGTCGTCATTACGGCTGCCGGCATAGCCGATTCGAGGATACCTGCCTGGCGGGCGACACCAGTCAGACCGAACGGAACGATCAGGAGGACCGCGATCAGCGGGCTGCCGAGTAAGCGGACCCCGTTCGCAAGCACCAGCTCACGCACCTTGCCTTTCCAATCCGACCTTCTCAGCAACATACCGAGGAGCACGAGCATCGCAGGAACGGCTGCATCGCCAAGAACGGTTGCAGCACGATGTACCGGCAGCGGGAGCGTAAGCCCAAACCGGAGAAAAATGAAGGCCAGAAATACTGCGTAAACTGTGGGGATTTTTGCCAGGCCATAAAGAGCTTTTTTCCAGTTGGATTTACCAAGCGAGGCGATATATACCCCGGCAGTATGCGCCATTACTGCCGTGGCGATGAAATACAGGCTGGCCTGTGCCAGGCCTGACTCCCCAAATGCGAACAGGTTCACTGAAAGACCGAAATTGCCGGCATTAGGCAGCAGTCCTCCCAGGACTACGGCAACCGTCATCTGGCGACTGAACCGGAGCAGCCGTGCACCTGCAAAAGCAAGCAACGCAACGAGACCCATCTGGGATATTGCGAAACCGATCATTCTGATAATGGCGCCATTGCCAAGCTGATTTTCCGTCAGGAGGATGAAGACAAGGCAGGGGCTAAAGATATAGAATGCGACACGGGAAATCGAACGCGCATCGATCACGGTGAAATGCGCCAGCGCGTAACCTGCGCCGGCTGCTAGAAACACTGGCAGCAGGTTGTTAGCGAATATTGAGAACAGCGAAGACAAAGTCAATCATCCCCTTCATCATCCATGTCAATCTCGCTGAGATCGTTCAAGCCATCTTCGTCAAAGTCAAACAGCGGCATTTCTAAATCGTCAAACATCTGTGATTCAAGCAAGTTTTCAAGGGCATCTTCCAAAAACTCCGCTTCCTCTTCCGTTGAAGCTTCGTCGAGCCAATCTTCGATAAGTTCAGCGACGTCGCTACCGCCCAGTTCAGACAGGGACCAGATAGCCGCCTGCCGGACGTCTGGATCTTCGTCCTCTATGGCAATCGACATCAGCGCCTTTTTCGCTTCTTTTATTCCGAGTTTGCCGGCTGCTGTTACAGCTTCGAAGCGTAACTGGGAGCTTTCTGAATCGAACATCTC
>JBFGQG010000567.1:0-2507 GCA_041564295.1 Anaerolineales bacterium
CGTGATTATTAAGGCCTGGAAAAAAATTGAATTCAGAACATTGGCTTTAATCCTCCTGAGAATATTCTTCCCAACCAGAAAATACCTCGAGTGGCGATACCGCAGGCCTATATCAAATGCAATGCCCTTATGGATGGTGATTCGTTGGTTGGACCTGATCAAGGACTTCACGCTGACCATGTTAAAAGCGATCGTTTCCAAAGGAAAGACAACCCTTCGCGTTACGCCTTAGAGTCATTTCCCGAACTGAATAACTTCGTTACGACCAGACGAAAGATTAACGAACCAAAAGAAAGGGCAGCAGGGGGAAAACTCCTCTGCTGCCCTTTCTTTTTCTTATTCCTGGGTTGTTGAACTCTTGAAAAATAGTAGCCACGAAATTGAGACAAATATCATGAAAAATTTTGCAATTACCGGAGTTGGAGGTTATGTTGCGCCTCGTCACTTGCAGGCGATATACGACACCGGAAACCGGGTTGTTGCTGCGTTAGATCCACAAGATTCGGTCGGTTTGTTAGACCGCTACAGTTTTGAGATCCGTTTCTTTACAGAATTTGAGCGATTTGACAGGCATCTCGAAAAGCTGCGGCGAGGCCCTGAGGGGTCGGCTGTCAATTATTTGTCCATTTGTGCACCCAATTATTTACATGACGCCCATTGCCGGCTGGCGCTCCGAGTTGGGGCAGATGCGATTTGCGAAAAGCCGTTAGTCATCAACCCCTGGAATCTCGATGCTTTGCAAGAGCTTGAATCAGAGTTTCAACGAAAGATTTATACAGTACTCCAGTTGCGAGTACATCCTAAATTGCTCGAACTAAGAGAGCGGCTCAAGAAAGGCAGCTCTGATCGACAACATGCAGTCCAATTAACTTATATCGCTTCACGAGGTCGCTGGTATCAAACATCCTGGAAAGGTGATGTGCATAAATCTGGCGGTGTAGCCACAAATATTGGCATACACTTCTTCGATATGCTTCTCTGGCTATTCGGGGAGGCAGGAGAACACCGCGTTTACTTATCTGAAGAGCGCCGCATGAGCGGATTTATTGAAATGGAACGAGCCTGCGTTAAATGGTTTTTATCTGTTGATCCAGCTGATCTTCCTTATCCTGCTGTTCCGGGAGGTCAGAATACATACCGGTCTGTAACAATCGATGGTGAAGAAATCGAATTTACAAACGGTTTCACGGATCTTCACACCAGGATCTACGAGGAGATCCTGGTTGGGCGCGGTTTTGGGATCGAGGCTGCAAGACCTTCCATCGAACTGGCTTATAAATTGCGGGAGTCGGAGGTGTTGGATCCGGACAGTGATGCACATCCATTTCTGATCGACCGGTAATGAGCGATTATTACGTCCACCCCAGTTCCTATGTTGATGATCCTGCCCAGATCGGTCCAGGGACGAAAATATGGCATTTCTGTCACATCATGCCCTATGCCAAAATTGGCCGAAGTTGTATATTAGGTCAGAATGTCCTCATTGCCAGCGGCGTTGAGATCGGGAATAATGTCAAGATCCAGAACAATGTTTCCGTATATACCGGGGTGACCATAGAGGATGATGCCTTTCTGGGTCCATCCTGTGTGTTTACGAACGTTATCAATCCTCGTTCGCAGATCAGTCGCCGGTCTGATTACCAGAAAACACTTGTGAGAAGAGGCGCCACGATCGGTGCGAACGCGACGATCCTATGTGGAAACGTCATCGGCCGGTATGCATTTATTGGAGCCGGAGCTGTGGTGCGAGGAGATGTACCGGATTACGCCTTGATGGTGGGGGTTCCTGCCAAACAGAAAGGCTGGATGAGCCGTCACGGCTACCGATTGCCGGATCCTGACGAAGCCGGTTTAATGCAGTGTCCAGGAAGTGGTTGGCGTTACCGGGAAATAGAGCCTGGGATATTGCGCTGCATAGACTGGCCGGAAGAAGACCCGCTCCCTGAAAACACCGAATGAGCGAACTTACACCTGTACCATTACTGGACTTAAAGGCGCAGTACAAGACGATAAAGACCGAGATCGATGCCGCGATCCAGCGAGTCGTAGAATCGCAGTATTTTATCCTGGGTCCGGAGGTCAGGGCGCTTGAAACGGAAATCGCCGAGTATTCTCAATGTGAATTTGCGATCGGCGTTTCATCCGGGACGGACGCTTTACTCGCCGCACTGATGGCCCTGGAGATCGGTCCCGGCGACGAGGTGATTACAACCTCCTTTAGCTTCTTCGCGACTGCAGGTGCAGTGGCGCGCCTGGGTGCCCGGCCCGTTTTCGTTGATATTGAACCGGGAACTTATAACATGGATGTTGCCGGTATCGAACGCGCGGTGACGGATCGAACCCGTGTCATATTACCTGTACAACTTTTCGGTCAGATGCCGGACATGGACCCCATCCTGGAAATTGCCAGCGACCGAAATCTGTTTGTGATTGAAGATGCGGCACAGGCCATCGGCTCCGAATATCGTGGCCGCCGCGCCGGGTCTTTAGGAGATATCGGCTGTTTC
>JBFGQG010000568.1:0-2491 GCA_041564295.1 Anaerolineales bacterium
CGCAGCGATGGTTCATGGGGGTTTTTCAACTCAGGCACGATGGAGGAAACGGCCTATGCTTTACTGGCCCTTCCGCGCGCATATCGGTACGGATTGATAGAGGCGGACGTCTTACGACGCGGAATGGACTTCTTGATGGTACACCTCGAAACGATCGATCCGGAGGCGGATTACGAGGAATTGTGGTTGGGTAAATGTCTCTACGCTCCTTACGACATCATCCATTCCGCTGTTCTGGCTGCAATATTGCATCATGAGGCATTATTCGGCAGATTGCCTTGATGCGGATTGTCCTCAGCGCCGTTTGAGCGACTGGATGCTCCACGATATTCGATCAACACGATGACGGTTGTAACAGCCAAGTTGATCGTCAACGCGCCCGGAAGTGGCGATTGAGTCAAAGCAAATGTTCTGATTAACCAGACCGCGGCAGCAAATGCTGCTGCTAATGAGACCGTATGCCTGATTGTCGGCCAGCTCCTGGCTGCAAAAGCCTGAAAGACGCTGGCGAGAATCCCGGTAAAAATCCCTGACAAAATATCAATATGCAAGATTTGTTTTGTCCGGCTAAAATAGAATATGAAGAACGAAATCGCCAGAGAGAAAAAGAAAATATTGGTTGCCGTTTCTCGCCAGGATTCGACCTCGCCACCTTCTATTCTTGACTCGGTAATGCGTATCAACAGTGCACCGGCGATAACACCACTTAGAATGGCCCTACCTGCGCCTACCATATCACCTTCGCTGAACTGCGCGAAACCATAAGTAAATGCTAGAATAAGTGGCGTGTTTTGGATGTACTCCCAAAACCATGCGTGCATAAGTTTTCTGACCATCGGGATATGCATGTTTCGTCTGCCTCGAATCGGAGTTTGGTTTTGATCAACAGGACATTTGATGTCATTCTAAATGCAAAAACCGCTGACCCGGATGATTTCCGGAGGAGGAAATTATTAAATTTCATCCTGGTCGCCATGACGGTTGTTGCTGTTCTGACGATCTTTCTGGGATATACGAGCGCTGAAGCCTCGGCCCAGCTACCGCTGTTGGGTTTAATCCTGCTGATCGCAAACGGTGTGATTTACCTGATAAACCGGTTCGTTTCAGGTCCTTTTGCGGCAGTAATATTCCTCATGATGCTCACCGTAATGATTGTGTTCGGCGACTCACCCCGTGAAGTGGTTGAAGGTCGTACGCTGTTCTTCCTGAGCGTTCCGATCATTACTTCCAGTATTCTGCTTCCATCTTATTTTTGTTTTTTAATCGCGCTCATTATTACCTTCCTATCAACCTGGCTGGCGATTGCTTCCGATATTCCTGTCAATACTGTCGGGATCCTCGGCTTTTTCACAGTTGCATTCGGTTCCTGGATGACTTCACGGCCGCTGGAAGCTGCCCTAAAAGAGGTTCGCAGCCTGAACCGAGATCTGGATGACCGCGTCGCTGATCGCACGCGGGAATTGGCGGAGGCCAATGAGCGCTTGAAAGAGCTGGACCAGTTGAAGACAAAATTTGTCTCGGATGTTTCTCACGAACTGCGCACACCGGTCAGCAACCTGAATATTTATCTCGATATTCTCGAATCCGGCAGCCGCCCTGAACAACACGACCGTTTTATGAACGTACTCAGGGAGGAAACCGACCGGTTAATCACACTCGTGAACGATGTGCTGGACCTTTCACACCTTGACCTGGGAGCTTATGCCAGTCTCAAAGAGCAATCAGTCGATTTGAATGAAATCATCAATAAGCTTACCGAAACTCAACGACTGCGCGCCAGCGTACTTGGGTTGACTCTCAACGTAAATCTCTCAGAGGAGCCAGCCCTAATCCGGGCAACAAATGAGCAGTTAACCAGGATAGCGACCAACTTACTCGGAAATGCACTGAAATATACGGAAACTGGTGAGGTCAATTTAACCACAGAGATCGTGGACAGGGAGATTGTGCTTACGATCAGCGATACCGGGATAGGTATCGCTGAGGATGATCTGGAGCACATTTTCGATCGCTTTTACCGTGGAGAAAATGTCAGTAAATCAACGATTCCGGGCTCAGGACTCGGTCTTGCGATCGCAAAAGAGCTGGTTGTTCTATTAGGGGGAAGAATCAATATCGACAGTGCACTTGGGTCAGGAACTACTGTAACAGTGAATTTACCACTCTCAAATTATTGAAACGATACGAAAAGTGAACGTCGAATAGTACAAGAGTATCCACACCGTGGGCGCCGGTCGTTGGACTGAAATTGCCGCGGACGCGCCGTTCACGAATCACCTTCCGGATAAGTTCCAGGCTCTGGAGTTGATTCGGTCCTTGGAGAAACGTCACAGCACTGCTCCTAATCCAGCAGCACCTGCGTGGATCGATTCGGCACCGGATAGCGGCGGAAAATGATTCGCCGTAGTGAAAGATATGCACATGGTCGGCTGCATTTTGATCCTCGAAGATCAGGGGGCGATGATGCTGACACTAATCTGGCTGGAGCCCG
>JBFGQG010000569.1:0-2473 GCA_041564295.1 Anaerolineales bacterium
GCCCCCTTCACCGTCCTTCCCAAGCTCATAAGAACTGACGTTCCCATTCTCGCGCAGGGACTTATGCACGACTTCCCGGAGTTTCCCCGTTCCTTTGCCGTGGATGATGCGGACAAACGGCATCTGGGTCAAATACGCAGCATCCATGTAGTCGTTTAGACGCTCCTGTGCTTCTTCAGCCCTCAACCCTCGCAAATCCAGCTCAATACCCGGTGAAGATTGGTACGTTGCGCTGACATCCGGCCCGGTTTTCCGAGACGCTTCGTTTGCTATCGCATCACCACCGGACAGCCGCTCCAGTTCAGCAAGCCGTGTGCGGATCCGCATCACGCCGATCTGCACTTCAGCCTCTTCCTCCGCCAGCGCACTGACCACGCCGTGCGTCCCGAGGCTCTTCAGCCGGACCTTGTCTCCCAACCGGATCGGTCGCACCGACTGCCCTCCACTACCTGCCGGGGGCAGACTGCCACGCGCGTCCACACGCGCGACCGGTTCGGCGACCTCTTCTTCGAGTTCATAGACCTGTTCTTCTACCTCTTTAATAACATCCAGGGGCTGCCGCGCCTGCGCGAGTTTCCGCCTTATTTCGCGCAGCTCCTCGTCCAATTCCCCCACACGCTCGCTTGCTTCTTTCCGCGCGCTTTCCAGGACCGCTCTCCGTTCGTCTTCGATTGCCTCCAGCCGTGCTGCCAGCTTTTCCCGCAATTCATGAATTTCAGCCCGGGTCCGGTCGACCTCCTGGCGGGTTCGCCGGATCACGTCCCGCTGCTGGTGGATCTCGCTGATAAGATCGCCGGCTTGGAGTTCCTCCGTAGAAATGCCTTCCCGCGCCAGCTGGATGATCTCCTCTGGGAGACCAAGCCGCTGCGCGATCGTCAATGCATTGGACGCGCCCGGCAGCCCGAGAATGAGGTGATAGGTCGGGCGCAGTGTCTCAACATCGAACTCTACGCTTGCGTTGACGATACCTTTCCGGCCGAACGCATATGTTTTGAGTTCAGGATAGTGTGTCGCAACGAACGTCGTAATGCTGCGTTCCAGCAAATGTGTCAGAATCGCCATTGCCAGCGCCGCGCCTTCCTGCGGGTCCGTGCCGGATCCGAGTTCGTCGAAGATTACGAGCGAACGCGCATCAGCCTGGCCCAGAATCCGGATGATGTTGGTGATATGTCCGGAGAAAGTCGAAAGCGACTGTTCGATCGACTGCTCATCCCCAATATCTGCGAATATGGTTTCGAAACAGGTCAAAGTACAACCGGATTCCGCCGGGATGTGCAGGCCGGACTGTGCCATAAGGACCATGAGCCCAACGGTCTTCAAGCTGACTGTCTTGCCGCCCGTATTCGGACCGGTGATGATGACTGCAAAAGTTTTTTCATCCAATCCGACATCGATCGGAACGACTGTTTTGGGGTCTAACAACGGGTGCCTCGCACCGTACAACGTGATCCTGCTTCCGGGATGCCCGTCCGACTTCGGTTGAAGCGGCATCGGAAGCAGAGCAGGTTCGCTGGCATCCAGGTCTTCAGCATATTTGGCGCGGGCGAAAACCAGGTCCAACTCAGCGATGCCTTCCACCATCCACTGCAGTTCATCTGCATGATCGCCGATTTGGCCGCTCAATTCCGCCAGGATTCGGCGGACTTCGTCTCGCTCGTCCAGCTGCAGCTGGCGGTACTTGTTGTTCTGCTCAACCACTCCAAGCGGTTCAACGAATAAAGTTGCGCCCGAGGACGATTGGTCGTGGACGACGGCTTTCACACGTCCCTTAAAATCGGCGCGCAGCGGCAGGACGTAGCGGCCGTCCCGGATCGTGATCAGGTTGTCCTGGAGATAAGGGGCGACTTTTGGATCGGATAACATTCGCTGCATGCGGTCAAGCAAGCGGTCGTGGACGATCCGCAGATCCCGGCGGATTTCGCTGAGCTTGGGGGATGCATTGTCGTGGACTTCTCCGCGCTCCGTAATAACCCGACTGATGGTGTCCACAAGGCCGTGGGGGACTGGAATGCGTTCTGCAATCTCCGTCAGGTTCGGGAAAGTCTCGTCCAGGCGCTCGAACGTCCGTTTGAGCTCCCGGGCTGCAATCAGCGTGTTCTTAATTTCGAGGAGTGCATGCGGTTCGAGGACGATGCCGTGATTGGCTGCGTCGACGTTTTTACGAACGTCTCGCGCGCCGCCGATCGAAGTGCCTGGACTGGAAGAAAGCAGGCGCCGGGCTTCGGTCGTCTCCGCCAGCCATTGGCGCGCAATTTCCAGGTGCGGCGTCGGCTGGCATTCGAGTGCGAGCGCTTTTGACCCGCTGAATGAGCAGCGCGCGGATAGCCGTTCCAGGATCTTGTTATATTCAAGTGTGTTTAGCGTTTTTATGTCCACGTTGCGGTTCGTTTACTGACTAAAAATCCGTCAGATGGTATGATTCTTATCGATTGGGCAGTTTACCACGAATTGACGAGTCAGCGAGTCAGCGAAA
>JBFGQG010000570.1:0-2431 GCA_041564295.1 Anaerolineales bacterium
CACAGTACATCGATTCGCCGGCCACAGGCAATTACGAAAAACATCTACTCGAACTCGTCCGCTACATCGATTCAAATTTTCGCACCCTCGCAATGCCGGAAGCGCGCGGCATCGCCGGAAAATCTTCAGGCGGCTATGGTGCGACTATCATGGGTATGCACCATCCCGGTATCTTCGGCCTCGTCGCCGACCATTCCGGCGATAAATACTTCGAACTGTGCTACAAACCGGCTATCCCGACATTCCTGAACTTCTACGCACGTGCAGGACAGGATGGACTGGCCAGAATCCTCTCAAATCCGGGGAGTATCATCCCGAAAGGCAGCGATTTCTTCACGGCCGTCAGCATATGCGCAATGGCCGCCTGCTATTCCCCCAACGCCGACGCCCCCCTGGGGTTCGACCTGCCTTTCGATCCGGTAACCGGCGAACTGGACCGTGACGTTTGGGCGAGGTGGGAAGCGCATGACCCGGTTAACCTTGTCGATAAATACGCTGATCGCCTCAAGGATCTCAAACTGCTCTATATCGATTGCGGCACTCGCGACGAGTATAATTTGCAGTACGGAGCCAGGATCTTTGCGCAGCGGCTGAAAAATTCTGACATCCCTTTCCTCCATGAGGAATTCGACGACGGTCACCGTGGCCTGAATTACCGCTACGACCGCTCACTGGCCTTGTTCTCCGAAATTTTCAGGAGTCGATAACCGGAATACCGGGGATTGGATCCCGAACCACATTGAGGTTCTATGTCTTTACAAAATGCTCTGAACTTTGCAAATCAAAACCGCTCCCGCTTCGTCGACCAACTCGGCGAGCTGATCAGCATTCCGTCCATTTCCACGAATCCCGAAAATATAGAAGATGTCCGGGCTGCTGCCCAATCTGTTGCGGAGACAATGCAGCGAATCGGGCTGGAAAACGTACAGCTTTTTCCTCCTGACACGCACCCGGTTGTTTATGGGGACCACCTGCATGCAGGTCCGGAAGCACCAACGATGCTGATTTACGGGCATTATGATGTCCAGCCGGTCGATCCCCTCGATCAATGGAAAACGGACCCGTTCAAACCCGTGATGCGGGGGGAAAACCTGTATGGGCGCGGCGCCAGCGACATGAAAGGCAATGTCATGGCTTCCCTCTTTGCCGTCGAAGCCTGGCTTGCCCAGGGAAGGCCCGGCGTCAACATTAAATTGTTGATTGAAGGACAGGAAGAGGTCGGATCTCCGAGCCTCCCGGCCTTCCTCGAAGCGCACAAAGACCTGCTCTCGAGCGATTTCTGCGTCAACCCCGACACGGGCATCCTCGGCGCCGCCATGCCAACTATCACGTATGCACTTCGAGGACTCGCATATTTCGAACTCTTCGTCTACGGACCTGAAAAAGACCTGCATTCCGGCCTTTTCGGCGGCGTCGTACACAACCCTGCAAATGCATTGAGCAAGCTGATCGCAGGCCTGCACGATGATGATGGGCGCGTGACGCTCCCAGGTTTCTACGATCACGTCGTTCCCCTCAGCGAAGATGAGCGTGCAGAACTTGCCCGTTTGCCGGAAACGGAAGAAGATATCCGTAAGAATGCCGGCGTTAGCCGCCTCTGGGGAGAGAAAGCCTTCACCGCGATCGAACGCCGCGGCGCGCGCCCAACGCTGGACGTCAACGGGCTTTATTCAGGTTTTACGGGCAAAGGCGCAAAAACAGTGCTGCCGGCCTATGCCATGGCCAAGATCTCCTGCAGGCTCGTCGCCAACCAGGATTCCGCCGCAGTAACAGGGATGTTCGAAGCCTATCTCAAAACAAACGCCCCGGATACCGTTCGCTGGGAGCTCGTACCGCTTACACACAGCCCTGCATCCCTGTCTGATCGTGAATCGCCCTGGGTTCTAGCCATGATGAAAGCCCAGGAAGCTGCCTGGGGCATTCGCCCGATGTTCAAGCGCGAAGGCGGAAGCGTACCGGTTGTCGGCTCGCTCAAATCGATCCTGGGTATCGAAAGCGTCAACGTCGGCTGCGGGCTGCCGGATGACGGCGTCCATGGGCCAAACGAGAAGTTGCATCTGCCTACGTTCCATACGTTCATAGAATCGATGATCCGGTTCATCGATAACTTAAGTATTGTTGAAGGATGAAAGTTAAACCTTCAACTTTCATCTTTCCAAAATACCTGAAACCCTTAACCAACCCTAGAGTTAAATCCATGTCAAACTTACCAACTTACGGCGGTCAGGCCGTGATCGAAGGCGTGATGATAAGGGGAAGGCACAACTACGCTGTCGCTGTTCGCAGGCCAGACGGCACCGTCGCCACGCGCACGGAGCGTCTCGGAGGCGTGTACACAGGCAGGCTTCGTCGTCTGCCATTGGTGCGCGGCGTGCTAGTGCTCGCCGAGACGCTGACTATCGGCATGAAAGCGCTTGGCTACTCCGCCGCC
>JBFGQG010000571.1:0-2423 GCA_041564295.1 Anaerolineales bacterium
CCCGCTGTGACGCCATGAACTCGACAAGACTTCGGCGATCAAGACGGCGGACGCCCAGTAGTGCACCCGGCAACCGGAAAAGGGGGAAAGGCAGGCGGTATTCCAGCGAGTCCTCCGAGATGATCCAATTGATGTTTGCGAGCGGTATCTCTTCCACGCGCAGACCCCAGGTGAGGCGCAGGATACCTGGAAGGAAGATGTAGCTGCTTCGAATCAGCCCGTAAAGCCGGTAAACTAAGAAGGGGACAGAAGCTGCGATGACGAACAGGATAAGCAGGTAGATCGCAAATACCGTCCCGATCGGTGTGCGCGAGGCCTGGTTAAAAAGCCAGAAACCGGCGAGCAGGAAACCCAACACGAGCGAGACATGCAGCACCAGGCCACTGCGGCGCGGGGGGTAGAACACCGTATCTATCATCCAACGGCGATTATAGTCCAAAGCGGGAAATTCTCACCTATCGGGCGCTTTTAAGGGAAGAGACGGCGTGAAAAGTTGTATTGATCTATATAACCTAAAGGTCTACTTGACCCGCCGCGCGAGGGGTTTTAGAATCACTCCAACCTGCTTCCGGAGGCTGCTTCACAGACAGTCCAGGCCGGAGCGCCAACATTTTATCTATGCTATACTGGATGCCATGAGCGAGCAACACCATATCTGG
Source organism: Anaerolineales bacterium (assembly GCA_041564295.1). GTDB lineage: Bacteria > Chloroflexota > Anaerolineae > Anaerolineales > JABWBV01 > DATDOR01. Next base: position 660 of record JBFGQG010000571.1, read on the forward strand.
CGTATTTGGGCACGTCATCTCCAGAATTGGGGGGTGAAAGGTTTTGCAGCCTGGTTGTTAGAGGCGACAGCGCCGGTGCATCTGATTGGCGCTCAACTCGTCTATATCAGTCAGCCGTTGCTTGGCGTGTTCATTACTCAAGATCACGTCCGGTCCGTTGCTTCTGTCCTGGAGCGACCGGATGAGACACGGGCTCTGGTCCATTTCCTTTTGGAGGAACCTTCTCCGTGACTTTCGAACTGATTGCAGCCGCATTTTTGGTCCTTTTTCTGATCCTTATGCTGGTCTTCCTTGCATACGACAGGCTGCGCGAGGGCGGGAAAAACCTGCGGGAGATTCCGGCCTTTTCGAAGTTGATCTATGCGATAGGGCTCGCGGTTGAGGACGGTTCGCGCCTGCATATTTCCCTGGGTTCGAGCGACATGACCAGCGAGAACAGTTCAGCCGCGCTCGCCGGGCTCAGCGTGCTTGAGCGAGTGGCGAGGACGGCTTCTATCAGCGATCGACCGTCCGTTGCCACGTCCGGTGACGGCGCGCTGTCCATCCTTTCACAGGATACGATGGCCATGGCTTACCGGGATGTGGGCGTCATCGAGCAGCACGACCCGAACCAGGCTCGCATGCTGGGTGTTACGCCGTTTTCATATGCTGCCGGGACGATACCTGTGATCGAAGATGAATCAGTTTCAGCGAACATTTTGACCGGACATTTTGGTCCGGAAATCGCATTGATCACTGAAGCCGCAGACCGGTCGGACGGGTTCACGCTTGCCGGCACAGACAATCTTCCCGGCCAGGCTGTAATTTATGCGACCGCACAGCAACCGTTGATCGGTGAAGAACTGTTCGCAGGTGGGGCCTATTTGAGGGCCGGGGCGGTCCATATCGCCAGCCTGCGCGCGCAGGATGTGATCCGCTGGCTGTTGATCGGCTCGATTGTTATCGGTGGAATTCTGAAGTTAATCGGGTGAGGACTTGTGAAGATTAAAGCACCGATTTTCTCGACGGCGGTGGCAATGGTAGCGGGTTTCATTGCCCTTTTCCTTCGGCTCCTACCGGGCGGATTCGAATCTCTCTATTCACGGTTGCTGGAAGTCGCTGCAGCGCTGGCCGGCGTCGCCTTGCTGGTAGGTATTTTCAACCTCATCAACGTCCACTATAACAAGCTCGTTGAGGGGGATTCTCAGGCGTTTCAAAGCAGCGTTCTTCTTGCGGCATTCTTCGTTACATTCCTGGCTGCAGTAATCCTGGGTCCAACCGGGGGGTTTGGAGAAGTGAAACCGACCAACTGGATTTTCAATTACATCCAGATTCCGGTTGAAGTCTCGCTTGTTGCACTGTTGGCCGTGAGCCTGGTATATGCTGCCGCTCGCCTCTTGCGTCGAAATCCGAGCCCTTTTTCCTTCGTCTTTCTAACGACAGCGCTGCTCGTTCTCCTCGGTGGTAGTCTCCTCGGTACAGGCAATTTTGGGATCGTCAGCGAGTCTGTGAGCGGCCTTCGGACCTGGATCATGACCGTTCCAGCAGCCGGAGGAGCCCGCGGGCTGCTTCTCGGCGTCGCCCTAGGAGCTGTTGCAGCGGGATTGCGTATACTCATCGGCTCTGATCGGCCCTTCGGGGGTTCCTGATGGCCGATATCCTTTGCCCGATGTGCGGGAAAGCTAACCCGGACCACCTGGATGAATGCCAGTTCTGCACAGCGCGCCTTAAGCCGCTGATTGCTGGCGAATCTAAATCGCAGAGCGCTGAAGAACCCGAATCCGA
>JBFGQG010000572.1:0-2381 GCA_041564295.1 Anaerolineales bacterium
GTCGCGCGTGGATATAAAGACAATTTTAGACCCATCGACGTTCCATGCAGGGTCCAGGTTCTTGAATCCATCAACAGCAAGCGGTGTGACAGAATTATCGTCCAGATTTAAGACGTAGACCTGGGGGCGGTCGTTCCGCGTGGATGTAAACAGGATCTGCGAGCCGTCCGGCGACCAGGATGGGTCAAAATCACCGTTGCGAGAACCAATGACGGGCATCAGGTTGCGCCCATCGGCATCAATAATGAATAGCGCAGACCCATCGTACTCATCGAACTTGCCCTGGCAGGGGGAAATGAACACCAGCTTCTGGCCGTCCGGCGACCAGTCCGGCTGGCAAGCACCGCCTGACATATTTGTGACCTGTGTCAAATTTGTGCCGTCCAGGTCCATCAGCCAGATTTGGGAGGTGCCAGTTTCATCTGAAACGAAGGCGATCTGAACTGCTCCACCGGTCGGTGTCGGTGAAGGCGTCGGGGTGATCGTCGGAGTCGGCGTAATTGTCGGCGTGGGTGGGATTTTGGTCGGGGTTACCTGGGTCGGCGTCTCAGTCGGCGGAGGTTGAACGTTATCTTCGGTGGAAGAGAGGACCGGCAGGGTCGGGAGAATGGGCACGTTCGTTGCCGTCGGCGAGGGAGGGAGATTCGTAGGCGTTAAAGAGGGTACGGTGAGCAGAGTCATGGCCTGGTTCGTCAGTTCGGGATAAGCGAGTGCCGAACTCACACAGGCGATGATCAAAAACAGAATGGAGAACCAGGCATACCTGGCTCTCGTTTTGCGGTTCGACTTGCTCCCATTTTCTTCATCGGAATTCCCGTTCGGGACGAAAACGAGGGGGCCGGCGGGCGTGAGGCTGCTCGTACCGGGCATATCATTCTCCAGCCGGGCGATGATACCAGTATCCGGTTTCGAAGTTTTGGCATCGGGTTTGGAGACAAGGCCTGAGGGTGGCGGCTCGACGACGAGCTCGCCGGCGGTCAGCCTGCGGCGGGTGATCGACCGAGAATTGACCAGCGCTTTCCGAAATTCAGCTGCAGACTGGAACCGGTCCTCCGATTGCACAGCGAGGGAATCTTCAATGGTATTTGCCAAACGCCGGGACACTTCCGGGTTGTGTTCACGGATTGGGGTGAGTACAACCTGGTTCATCGCCCGGGCAAGTCCATCCTCCGGCAGCTTGCCTGTCAGGGCGGAATACAGGGTCGCGCCGAGGGAATACACGTCTGAACGCTGGTCTGTGCGTGCGGATCCGTATTGTTCCGGTGGTGAATAACCCGGAGTCATCGCGCGTGCGCCAGTGATCGTCATCTGGTTGCCCTGGACGATCTTTGCCAGGCCAAAATCGACGAGAAAAACATGGCCCCTCGGCGAAATTCTTACATTGCCAGGTTTTACGTCCCGGTGGAGGATGCGCGGGGAAAGGTTGTGCAGGTAAGACAGAGCGTCGCACAGCGCGACGCCGATTTTGACAACATCGTCTTCATCCAGGGTGCCCAACCGCTCCATCCTGTGTCTGAGGTCTTCCCCATCGATATAGTCCATGACGATGTACTGGATTTCGTCCTGTACGAAATGATCGGTAACGCGGGTGAGGTTAGGATGGCGCAGCGTTGCCAGCAAAGTAGCTTCCACACGGAACTGGCGCGTATATTCTTCCGTCGTGAAGAGGTTCTCTTTGACAGCTACGGTCACGCCCAGGTTAACATCAAGAGCTTTGTAGACTGCTCCCATTCCCCCTTCACCTAGAATTTCCAGGACGCGATACCTTGAATTAAGAATAGCACCACGTTCGAGAGTCATAAGGTCGGTTTTGACACATGCATATTACGCACCATTGTGTCGCTGAATTTTACCCGCCCTTTAGCATTGTGGCAAACCGGGTATTTAGGAGGATAGATAAAAGCAAAAAAAAATCCTTTCCGGCCGGATGTGATCCGGCCGGTCGCTAAAAAAATGAAAAATCAGAATAAAACCCGGTCATATCCGGGTAACTACACCGCAAAACTCACAGGTGACCTCAGTTTGGCCTCGAAGAATCGGTGAAGCAAATTGGGCGCCACAGTTCGGGCATTGGACCGGCGCATTCTTGATTCGTTCCAGCTCCGCCGGATCAAGCGCAACAGCGCGGTCCGCTGTATAATCACCGTTCCTGGCCCGTCCGACCATTTTCAACCAGTCCTCCCCAACAGGAGCAGAAAGGTCGAACGTGGCTTCATGGAGAGGTGCTCCGCCTGCAAACTTAAATACAAGGAATTCATCGTCTTCGCTGTCCTCATCCGGAACAACCTTGACAGAGACGTTTTCAATCTGAGATAAGGCGACTTCAACCTTGACTTCGTATACATCAATCCTGTCCTCCCAGAGCAAACGCTGGTCGGTCA
>JBFGQG010000573.1:0-2379 GCA_041564295.1 Anaerolineales bacterium
GAAACCGAGAATCAGGTGGAGGAGCGTCGTTTTTCCTGCTCCGTTCGGGCCCAGTATCGCGATTTTTTTGCCGGGATGGATTTCCAGGTCGAAGTGATCGAGAATGGGCCGTTCTCCGTAGCCAAACTTTACATCCCGCAGGCTTATGCGGCCTGCGAAGGGGATGATCCGGCTGCCCGAGTAGGGCTGTTCGTCCGGATCTTCTAAGATTTCATGGAGATGCTTGAGGGAAGCGTTTCCGGTGATCATGAGCGGGTAAGAACTCCAGATCGGCCGCAGCAGGCTGATCAGCAGGCCCAGGACCATGTAAAAAGAGGCGAGGTCGCCCGACGGCATGCTGCCCTGAATTACAGTCCTGCTCCCGGCCAGGAAAACCAATACGATAACGAGAAAGAGTGCAAAGTACTGGAACTCAGTGAACAGCATGCGCTGGAACCACAGGCCTTCACTGGCATCGTTTGCAACTTCGATGCCTTCTCGCCGGTGCTCAAGCTCCGCAGCCTCGGCAGACTGGATGTGGATCAGGTCGAGGAGGTTGAGCATCTGGTTGATGTCTGCGCTGAGGCGCTGGAATTTATCCAGGAAGTTTTGATGGTACGCGGCGACTCGCCGGCGGAAGAAATACGCAAAAGCAGCCAGGAACGGGAGCAGCAGGAAAAAAATCAAGACGAGCAGGGCATTTAAAGACACAAGAATGGCAATGAGGACAATGCCGCTGATCAATCCGGGCATGATCTGGGTGAGGACCGCGTAGTTCATCCCTTCAAGGCGATCTGTTTCAACCATTAAGGAAAAACGCAGGCGCTGAAGATCGGTGTTTGTATATTTCTCCCGGGAGAACCTGGTGAAACGGCTCAGCAGGTCGTACCTGAGCTGTTTCAGGATGGTTTTGCTGGCGGTGAGCGCCTGGCGGCGCGCCCAGATGCCGACCAGGCTGATCAAAAACAAGAAAGCGATGACAGCGCCGGCGTAGAAGAGCAAACCGTTCCAGTCACCGTTCGGTATGGCCGAGTCGAAAGCGTAGCGAACGAGAACGACTATGGGGACGTAAATGAACGATTTGCTGATCAGCAGCAAGGTGGAGACCACCAGCCGGCGGCGCGCGAGTTTTGTCAGGCCCAGATAATATCGCCAGGCGCGGTTGACCTTCATTTCAGCCCTCCCCCTGCCGTTTACGGTCGAGGAACTGCTTGACGATATGGAGATACTCGTTGTTCTGGCTGCGGGCGCGAAACCCAAGATTTTCTCCATGGACCCGGCGGTACAGCAGGGTTTCGGGCACTACCGCGATCTTCAAACCGCTTTCCTTCAAACGGATATAGAAGTCGACGACTTCCGCCCGTTTCAAACCTTCTTCAAACCACCCTACCCGGCTCAGCGCCTGCATCCGGATAAGGAGCGTTCCCGGGACGAAAGCTTCGATCTCTGGCCCAAACTTTCGCTGCCCCTCCTTCTCTTCGACAAAATTGCGCGCATGCCCGAAAACGGCCTGAACAGCGGGATCCGCCTCGAGTGCAGCGAGCTGGATATGCAGTTTCCTGGATGCCCAGACGTCGTCCGCATCCAGGAAAGTGACCAGGTCTCCTTTCACAGCCCGGATGCCTGTGTTGCGCGCTGCGGCAGCGCCGGCCTGGCCCTGGTAAATATAGCGGACCGGGCTGCTTAACGAGCGCACAACGCTGCCGGTAGAATCGCTCGAACCGTCATCGATGACGATGATTTCGATAGGCGCATAGTCCTGGGCGTAAACCGATTCGACCGCTTCCACGATGAATTTTTCTGCGTTGAAAGCCGGAATAATAACGGTGATTAACGGGCGATCCACTTCTTTATATACCTCTTCGTAATTCGTGCGATCCCGCGTGGTTTCAGCGCGGCTCGCCTGGCCAGCCGGAATGCGTCATCTTTTGGGCTGTATCCCAGCATACGGCGCGTTTCGGAAATATCTACCAACCCGGGGTTGTTCGCCGATATTCCCCAAAAAACGCCGTACCGGATATCATCCCGTGCTTCAATCGCCGCAGAAAATAATCGCACCAGATCTGTATGGGTCAGGATGCGGCTCAATTTTTCGCTGTCCGGAAACAGGACGGGCTCATTCACAGCTACAACCGCTCCAATCCTCAAGGCGATGACGGAAAGGTTGTTCCTGCGTGCGTATGCTTCGCCTATTTGCTCTGCCCACAACTTCGCCGAACAATACGGCCGTTCCGGATCGATCGCAAGGAGGATCGTGCTCGGAATGATGACACGCCGGCAGCCTGCTTCCGCAGCAGCCTGAAGAGCGGCCCAGATTCCGGTCAGGTTGGCGAGCTGCAGCGTCTCCCAACCGTCGTGCATATTCCCGCTGATGGCGAGCGGCACAACGGTATCGACCCC
>JBFGQG010000574.1:0-2337 GCA_041564295.1 Anaerolineales bacterium
GCCTCGGCGCCCGACGATTCGAGGAGTTGCTTCAGTAGCTCGTTGTGTCTCTCTTTCTTAAGCACAAATCCGCTGAGAATGACGTCCAGGTAGGTTTCGGCGTCTACTCTCGGTGGTGAAGCGCTCAGAAGCGCAGCTAATTCCTTCAACAACCTCCTGTTCTCGTTGAAGATGGCGATACTGTGACTCAGTGCCGCGGGGTCCAGAGGCTTGCCCGTGATCTTCTCCAGCTCTCCTTTAAACTCCAGCATGGCCTGGCGAAAAATCGTGTGATTGGTTTCTCCTTCCAGAATCGCGGGAACATCGATTAGTGAGACCCGCTGCTGCGGGACGTGGAGGCCCCACATCTCGTTGAGCATGCGAACTGCATCACTGCTGTTGGAGATGGCTACTCCGTCCAGATGGGCGAGGTCTCCCTGCAGGGCCTGCTCCAGGATGCTGAGGGCTTGTCTGCCGGCAAAAACCGGCAGAAAGGATTCGGCCAGCGCAATGTTTCCGGTGGATCCCAGGAGGCGTAGGGAAATCATCCCTGCAGCGTGGATGAACTCCTCGGGGATGTAATTGTCCAGGCAGCCGATGACCTTGAGCCCCTCGCGGGACCACTGGCGGCTTGATTCCAGGGGATCGGCAAGAATCTGAGCGAATTCAGTCTGCACCAAGAAGTGGTCCTCCATAAACACCGGTGCAAATAACGTAATCACGAAAACTACGTAAATTCAACGGCTTCGTAATCAGCGTATTGGGGAAGCATACGTTCCGCTGCAAGGGATACTATAAGAAAAAAACGTCCCGGTAGGAAGGAGAAGCGTGTACGAACCGGCATTCTCCCAGGTTTCTCATGCGTCGCGACGGGCGATTTAACTGCGCTGTATCGTCGGAGCACGGGTATCTCGATCGGGCCGGCTGACTTGGTGGTTATTGATTATCCTCGCGCCTCGGCGATTTCCGGCAACGCCCATAATCGTGGTTTGGCGAATTGGTACAAACCAGCGCCCGTTGGAGAGAACGGCCGTCAACACCAACCACTGCACTGACACACCGTGTGCGAGATTTCCTCATCAAAAGCGATTAGGCCACGTTGATTGCACGATAGCCACGAATAGGCCAGGTCAGCCTTCCGGTCATCAATCGGCCGGTTGACGAAGCACTCGATGGACAGAGACGGGAAGTCGGGACCAGCGTTGCTTACGCGGCGGCGCTGTTCAATCTAAGTGCGAAAGTGCGGTAGCCGCAGGCGCGAACGGGTTCGGGGCGTCGTAAATGTAACGCTCGGTCGGAAGCTCCGGCTGGGGATCGAATGGTGATATCGGCTCAGGTTTCATCGTTCTCATCAGCAGTTGATCGAGCCAGTTGATCACCCGGTCCATCTGTTCAAGGTCTTTTTTCACTCCGTGGTGCGGCAATTCATAAAGGCCCAGGCCGAGATCGGCGGCGCGCACGTAATTCTGGCTGTCGCGGAGTACCGCTATGGTCGGAATCTCCAGACTCGTCAGGATCCGCAGCAGCATGGCGAGGCTATTGGTGTTTTGTCGCGTGCGATTTGCGACAACGGCGACTGGCCGCTCAAGTTCCGTGACCAGCAAGAGTTCGGCGATGAACAGGGTCGTCGTGCGGATATCGAACGCCGACGGCAGGACAGGAATTAGAATACAGTCGGCATCGTAGGTCAGCGCGGTAATCTCGTGTCGACCGAGGGCGGATGGCGTGTCGATGATGACCGTGCCGGTCTCGTTCGGAATGCGCAACGGCCAGGTGCGTGTGCCATGTATTGACAACATGTAATCAGCGATGCCATGGATCCTGCAGCTGTTCGGCGGACGCCTCTCCAGCCAGCGCGCCGAGTAGCCATTGGGATCGATATCGATCAACGTGGGCGGGGGGCCGCGAAGCGCAAAGTAGCTTGCCAGGTTGGTTGCCAAAGTGGTCTTACCGCAACCGCCCTTGGGATTCAGAATGACGATCTTGTCCAGATCGTCTCGATATGGAGCGATGATCATCTTCTCGTTGGACCGTGCCCTTCTCTGTGGCGTAATATTATTAGGATGGTCGGCGGCAACGGATTTCTCCCCGCTGCAAAATCATACTTCATAAAGCCCTAATCACAAAAATGCGCGGGATCACCATGCAGAAACAGTTCTCTGATCCATCTGTATATGATTGATTGTGGATCGATGCGACTTATTTGACGGTCGCTCCCGGCTCATTAGCTTGGCATCGGTCCGCTCGGCCGGGTGAGTATTTCCGCCGTACCTACTTCGCCGGATCGGCGGCTCGTTCAGCCCTTAACCTTTAAAAATGTAGAACACTGTCGGACACTTCGTAAATTTTGAACTACAC
>JBFGQG010000575.1:0-2323 GCA_041564295.1 Anaerolineales bacterium
CCTCTACCATGTTGACAGGGTCATCGCTGAGGAAGGAATTGATTGCGACTGGGCTCGAAAAGGCCACCTGGCGTTGGCGTACAAGGCATCTCATTTCGAAAATTACACGAGCTACGTTGCCTGGAAGCGTGAGCACCTGGGCTATGAAGGTGACCGGCTTGTGCCGCGCGCGCAGCTCAGGGAAGAGATCGGCACGGACGCCTATTTCGGCGCGATAGCTGATGATGTTTCCGGGGGGCTTAACCCGGCCAAATACGTCTTCGGGCTGGGTAGAGCAGCTGCCCAGCGAGGAGCGAAACTGGTCGAAAATGCCGGAGTCAGGCGGATAGAGAAAGTTGCCGGCGGATTTCGTCTTCACACACCTGAAGGATCGGTGAGGGCGAAAGAAGTGCTGCTTGCGACAAACGGATACACTACCGGGCTGGTTCCCGGCGCGCGCACCGGGATTTTCCCTGTAGGGAGCTATATCATCGTAACCGAACCGCTCTCCGTCGAACTGCAGGCAGAGCTCAGCCCGAAGGGCCGCATGTTTTATGACAGCAAATATTTCTTGAATTACTTCAGGCTGACGCCGGATGGGCGCGTCCTGTTCGGCGGGCGCAACAAGCTCACCACTAACCTGGATCTGCTAGAATCTGCCATGCTGCTCAAGGCGCGTATGCTGGAAGTATTCCCACAGGTCAAGGATGTGCCGATTACCCACACCTGGACAGGCAAGTTGGGCATCACCTTCGACCTGATGCCACATATCGGACGGATCGACGGAATCCATTATGCCTACGGCTACGGTGGGCACGGAGCTTCAATTGCCAGTCACCTCGGGAAAGAGGTCGGGGAATTGCTGGCCGGGACTCGAACGACCACGCCGTTTATGGAAATCCGGCACCCACGCAACATCATTGCCAGGTTGGACAGGCTTTATTTGCCGTTCGTGGCAGCCTATTACCGGACCCTCGACAGGTTTTCCTGACACTGCCCGGCAAACAGGGGTCCGGCCCAGGAAGTTTATGCACCGAGACCCTGAAATAACGATCATTCTGTTCGCCATCCTGGTTGTTGGGATGGCGATGACCTTTTCAGCGGGGCTGACAGGCCCCGGAAGCTTAGGTTTCGTTCCTGTACAGAAGCAGGCAGGCCCTCCACCTGAGCCGGTCTACAGGCCGGGGCTGGCAGTCTATTTCACGGATTCGACGTTTGAAAATTTTCGCGGTGGCCCAGAAACCCAGTTGATCGCCGCCATAGATGCGGCACGGGTGCAAGTGGACATTGCCGCCTACGACCTCGACCTCTGGGGGATGAGAGATGCGTTGATCGGCGCCTACCGTCGCGGCGTAGACGTACGGCTTGTTCTCGAAGCTGATAACGTGGATACACCCGAAGTCAAAGCGCTGGCAGATGCTGGAATCCGGATCGTCTCCGACCGACAGGAAGCCTTAATGCATAATAAATTCGTTGTGATCGATCGCCGGCAGGTGTGGACAGGGTCAATGAACTTCACTCTTAACGGCGCTTACCGGAATGACAATCATCTTATCGCGCTCGACAGCCGGGAAGCTGCCGAGGTTTACAAGGCCGAATTCGAAGAAATGTACACACACGGATTATTTGGTGCTTTATCTCCGGAAGGGCCGGGTTCGCCGATCCGGTTGGGTCTCCCGGGCGATCGCGGGATTGAGGTGGAAATCCTTTTCGCCCCGGACGATTCGCCCGTTGAAAGAATTTCTGCGCTGGTAAACGGTGCACAGGAAAGCATTCATTTTATGGTTTTTTCGTTTACGTCAGATGAGCTTGGGCAGGCGATGCTGGAGAGGGCGGGAGTAGGCGTGGAGGTGCGCGGCGTGTTCGATGAGTCGCAGTTGAAATCGAGTCGGGGTAGTGAATATGAATACCTCCTGGCTGCCGGTCTGGATGTGCGCGTCGACGGAAGCCGTTACAAACTCCACCATAAGGCCATCATCATCGATCGCGAGATCGTCATCACCGGGTCGTATAATTTCAGTGCGAGCGCAGAAAAGCGGAATGATGAAAACATCGTGATCATTCATGATGAGGCAATCGGAGAGGTCTTTTACGAAGAATGGGTGCGGATTTTTGAGTCCGCTCATTGAACGCTACCGGCTGATTGTGGGAATCTGTGCCCGTATGGCGATATAATAGACCAAAGCTTCTCTTTCACCGGAGGGAGTGAAGCATGCCCACCACCCAACAGGGTTATTTATTCATTGCAGATATCACCGGTTATACCGGCTACCTGAGCAGTTCAGAACTGTCTCATGCCCAGGAGACACTGACGGCTTTACTCAACGTGTTGATTGAATACACG
>JBFGQG010000576.1:0-2285 GCA_041564295.1 Anaerolineales bacterium
CCCATCGAAGATCTCGGAGACGGCGTGCTGCGCGTGCGCGGCGACCTGATCCTTGACGAACTTGATCAACATTACGAAATCGAGTTCGACAGCACAGAAGCTTACACAGTCGGCGGTCTTGTTATGGAGTTACTCGGTCGAATACCGCAGCCAAAAGACCTGGTAATGTATGACCGCGTGACTTTCGAAGTTGAATCAACAGACCGGCTGGCTGTTCAGTCCGTTATTGTCACTTTTCCAACCAGACCGGCCCGTGAAGACGGCGGCGAAGAAGCTGCTGAGCCAACCGAATGATGCCGGTATGCCTCCAGATATAAACCTGGACAAAGCTGAATTGCCACCGGAAAAGCGCGTCCCGGCGGCAACCCATCGTACAGAAATCACCGTAGTTAATTCGCGCTTCATCACATCCATTTCGCCAGCAAGCAATGTCGAAGAAGCCCGAGACTTTATTAAAAGAATCAGGGCAGAATTCCCCGATGCAACTCACCATGTACCGGCCTTCATCATTGGCCATGGCGCTTCGGTAACAGAGCACTGTCACGATGATGGAGAGCCCGCTGGTACGGCTGGAAGGCCTGTTCTTTCCGTACTGAGAGGTAGCCGGATCGGTGATATAGCAGTCGTTGTGACACGCTATTTTGGGGGAACGAAGCTGGGTAAAGGCGGACTCGTCAAAGCCTACGGAGACGCGGCCAGGGCCGGCCTGGAAAGCCTTCCACTGGCAAAAAAAGTCGCAACGCACACCCTTCTCGCAGCTGTCCCTTATTCGTTCTTTGATGAATCCCGTCTGCTTGTGCACGCATTCGGCGGAGAGATGCTCGACGAAAGCTTCGGTGTCGACGTAACGATAACAGTGCGGCTTGAAGAAACCAGAACTGAGTCCTTCCGGGCAGCCCTGTATGACGCTTCACATGGGCAGATAATTGCCGAAATCATGGACCACAATCCTGAAACCCGGTTTCCGCTGTGAAAAACATCAACCCCCAACTTCTTTTTGGCATCGGATTCATTTCACTCTGCACGATCGCAGCGGTTATCGTCGGTGTGATGCTCTGGCCTTCTACCCGGTACGACCGGAATAACTTTTCAAGCGAACTCACGCGCATCGCAGCAGCAACGCTGCTACCGCAGTCATCCACAGAAGAGGCAGAGGTTCAGCCGACGACTCCTGCAACTGCCCCGACGCAAAACAACGCTGAAACGCCTGTGCATTCGCCGACACAGGCGCCTACGCCGTTTATCACTGAATCGGCAACCCCAATTGAGGATATCAATGCGGAAGGCAAAATCGCCTTTACCTGTTTCGTCGGCGGTTTTGACCAGATTTGCATCGTCAACGCCAACGGAACCGGCCGGAGGCAGATTACCGATACAGAAGCGACTGATTTCTACGCCTCTATTTCTCCTGATGGAGCCAGCGTCATTTATTCGTCCAGACGCAGCGGTAATTTTGAAATTTATCTGACAAATATCGAGAGCGGAAAAACGATCCAGCTGACAAAAAACATCGGCAGCTTATTCGCTCCCGAAATCTCGCCCGACGGTAATAAAGTCGTCTTCACAAATGCAACAGGCGGCCGTCAGTCCGTATGGGTGATGAACATAGATGGTACCGGCGCAAAGGCACTCACATCCGGCCCAGGGGACGATGTCGATCCATCCTGGTCGCCGGACGGAACCAGGATTGCCTTTGCATCCTCGCGGCAGGGGCAGCGGCAGATATTCATCATGAACGCCGACGGCTCGGATATCACTCAGCTAACAGACCTTCCTGATATGGGCGGGCGGCTGACCTGGTCGCCGGACGGAAAAAAAATTGCCTTTTATTCAGGGCCTGCGGTTGACCACAATATTTTCGTGATCGACGTGAACGGCAACAATCTACAGCAGATCACCAACGGCGGTGACAATCTTGGCCCTTCCTGGTCGCCAGATGGTAGATGGATCGCATTCACTTCCTTCCGAGACGGAAATAACGAGATCTATATTGTCCGCCCCAACGGAAACAGGCCTACCCGGGTCACGAATAGCCCTATTTCAGATTGGCAGCCGCGTTGGGGGCGGTAATCCGAATTATGTCTGAAATTTCCTCATCAGAGCTCTCATATTTAATCCAGGAAGGCCAGGGACAGTCGCCGGAAGTTAAAGCTGCGTTGGTCCGGCAATTCGCTCCCGGCTTATATGATCTCGCCTATTCGCTGGCCGGTGACGAGGCAAACCGTCCCGGCACCGCGTTCAATAAAACGATCGATACACTTCGAAACGCGCTTTCTGCGCCAGAC
>JBFGQG010000577.1:0-2215 GCA_041564295.1 Anaerolineales bacterium
CCGCCTTCGACCCAGTCCATGAAGTAAGAATCTGTTGAAATAAATTCGATTTCGTCGATGCAGCGATCCATGTGGACGAGCTCCGGGCAAAGGTGCAGCATATAGGCTGTTTCCAACTCGCCCGCGTGGCCCATCCCCCCGATTTTCGACCTGCGCCTCCGTGTGACGGCTTCCACTCCGATCTTATCGGAGGTGTGGAGCCATGTTGTCGCGCTGAAGATGTGCGGATGTCGCTCTCCTGCATACTTCACGATGTTGACAAGGAACGAGCAGTTGCCGCCGTGCCCGCTGACAAGATATATTTTCTGCGCGCCTTGTGCAGCAAGCACATCGATCACTGCCAGCCAGAAGTCTTCGAAAGCACGTCCGCCGGCGTTGAGTGTTCCGGCAAACGAAGCCCTGTGCGTGCTGACACCGTACGGGTACACCGGAAGCGTGGCGACCTCGCCGGGGGCAGCGCTTTCGGTCCCTTCTGCTATTGCGCCAATGATGACGCTGTCGGTGTTCAATGGCAGGTGATGTCCGTGCTGCTCTGTATGACCAATCGGGATCAGGATGACTTTTTCTGTGGTTACTGCAGGCAAGGATTGTCCCGGGATCGCAGGAAGCACGATGTGTGAATCAGGAAAAGGAAAATGATTCGGCTGGAAAAGGCCTTTCGGCGTCAAGGCGTAGACGCGAGTAAAACCGTCATCACGCAGGCTGTCCAGTAAATTTGAAAGTATTTTAGCAAGTATCGGATCAGGCACGGCAATTCCTGAACCTCGCCAGCCGTAAGGAATTGCCGGCAGCATCCCGATCCGCTGCGGATGGCCGAGGGCGGACGGCAACCTTTTCAGGTTAAGCTTTCCCAATGGGATGGTGAGCGGAACGTCGCGTGGGAGCGCAGCTACCTCGGGCCAGGTCAGGTGTTCAAACGGGAAGATCTCAGTAACCACGTCTGTATCCAAAATTATTCCACCTTCATTCGGATGCGTGTATCATCCGCTATTCATCTTTGGATGGACTGCGGACCATCAGGTGCCAATCCAGGAATTTTTCAATCCGGCCCCAGGCATCCAGCTGCGTTTTACGCATCAGGAAACCATGTGGTTCCTCGGCATAGGTCTTGTATTCAAACGTTTTCCCTGCGGATTTCAACGCCTGCACCCACTCTTCACTCGCTTCAGGTGGTACAACGTCGTCCAGGAGACCGTGCAGCACCAGAACGGGTTTCTGAACGTTATCGACATCAAACACTGGTGATCCCGCCCGAAACGCTTCCCGGTTCTCTGAGGGGTGTCCGAGGAAAATCTCTGTATACAGCCGCAGGTCGCGGTTGCACTGCGCCCAGGAGCTGTAGAGGTTGGCGTCTCCGTACTTGCTCACGCCGCAGGCGAAGAGATATTCCGGGTCCCAGGTGAGCGAACACGCAGTCATATATCCGCCGTAGCTGCCCCCGTAAATAGCGATCCTGGCAGGATCAATCCAATTGAGTGTATGGAGGAACAGCGCTGCGTGCAAACAGTCCTTCGTATCGCCGCCGCCCCAATCACCGTAATTCAGGTGTTCGAACTCAAAGCCGTATCCGGTCGATCCGCGGTAGTTTGGGGCAATCCAGGTATAGCCTTTCGCAACAAAATACTGCGCCAGGATGTCCCATTCGTGTGCGTACAGCGAAGACGGCCCGCCATGGGGTTGCACGACAGCCGCGCCATTCGGCTTTTCAGGCCGGTAAAGGAACGCAGGGATCTCAAGGCCGTCGAAACTTTTATAGCGAACGCATTCCGGCGTGATAAGCTGATTCGCAGCAAGCGCTGGAGGATTCGAGAAGGTCAATTGAGTGCGGCGCCCACCGGCGATGTCCAACCTGTAAATATCCGGCGGCAGGTTCGGGCTCTCGAATTCGCACGACAGCCAGGATCCATCAGGCGACCAGTTCGGACGAGAATGGTAACCCACCGCATCGCTCAAGGTCGATAATTCTCCAGTTTGAGCGTTGACAAGCGCCAGGGGGAATGACCCGTCACGATTAATGCTGCAGGCCAGCCAGGCACTGTCGGGCGACCAGGCGATATCCGCAGCGTCATTGCTGATATGTGTCAGCTGCCGGTTGTGAACGCCGTCTCGTGAAATAAGCCAGATCTCGTTGAAATCAGGCTGCTCAGTAATGTAGGCCAGCATGGATCCGTCCGGCGACCACCTCGGCGACCAGGCGCGGCGCTTAGGGGTACCC
>JBFGQG010000578.1:0-2207 GCA_041564295.1 Anaerolineales bacterium
CCATCCGCACGCGCGGCAAGCACGTCGTAATCCCAGAATACGTTCCACTTTGAAATATCGACTAGCAACAACATCGTGATTCTCCTCTCCCTGCATCCGTTCGGTATTCATTCTCCAGACGTACAAAGCGAATATCAGGGGTTTAGTTTTGAGTGTTCGCAAAGGCATGCTTATCGTTAAACGAACACGGTACATGCAACAACCTTAAAAATCGACAGGCTTCCGAATTTTCGGATAGATATTAGCCTATCGGGGTATGCTGCGATAAATCAATAATATTCAGGATAATAGAAAGGATTAAGAGTCACGGCCGGTATGCGAAACGCATAGCTGGGCGCGCTGGGTGGCTTCGTATCAATGAAGCAATGCAGTATCTAGTTGCAAGGTCTAATGGGACAGGAGGTCAGGTAAGGGAATTACTCCAACCAGCACCTTATATATATTCTACAACCTATAGTGGGTATTTGCTATGGATTTCGAATGCTTTTAACATGAATCAATAATCTCTCATAAAAAGGGAAAAGAATCGCCAGAGATAGTCGCTCGTTTTATTGGATAGATCAGATGGCGATCGAAATCACTCGGATAAGGTTTCACGAACCGCAGCAGGGTCTAATTGTTCCTCATCAGTGGTCAAGGTGAAACCGGATCAGTGGAAAAGCGCGGCAGCTCGTGAAAAAAGTACAGGCTGGTGCCCCCCTCGAAGGCCAGCTGCGCGCCGAGTCCTGGTTGCTGGTCGTTCTCCCGCAGGATATTCTTGAGGAATGTTTCGTGTTTGGCCCGATAAACTAAGTTTGTCTTCTCCACTTCTATTTTCTTCAATCACTTTGCATAACTCCACTATCCGTTGAACCAGTTCCTGGTTCTCATAGATAGGGGCTGGTTTCCGGAGCTTCTCCGGACCGGCGCGATTGAGATGCTCGAAAGGCCAAATAAAAGAGCAAGGTAAGATGTGTCTCAGATTGCCTGCTCGAGCGAGGTGAGCCGGTAGCCCGTCCGTCTTTTCGACTCCATCTTGATTGTGGAGGATTTCATCCTTGAGATGGTGATAGACAGGGCCTGGCCGTTTTTCTGCTCCACAACCCTGGTCACCTCCAGCCGCCTAGAGACCAAAGCCGATCTCGGAAACTTCGAGGACTGACTTACCGGGTATACGTTTTTGAGTGGTTGAACTTGGGTTTCCATGGTTTCTCTAGTCGAATCAGGAGACAATAAAGATCGTGCCCCTGCCGCTGTAAATTTTTTTGTTGAAGTGGATATTTAACGCTATATCTCTGCAGCGATCGCCCCTTCAAGGAGATGTTGCTTGAAATAGAAAACACTTGGGGTTGTCTGAACCGCCAGGAACTCATTTAGCAGAATCGCCGCAGGCAAAAATATAACGCCTGCGAGAAAGTGAGACAAAATTGTTCGGTTCTAATGAACGTCGTTCCGCCATTTCAATTTACGATCCCAAACGAATACTCCCTTTCTTGAATAACACTCGGGAAAACCATATGCAATAAAACAGGACTATCTTTTCCAGTCAGACAGCCCTGTTTGCCAAACTTCAACCGTTAATCAGCATTCTGCATTAATTCTTGACTTTATGGATTGCGATCGAACCGCCGCCAATCCCGGTGCACGGGTCTGCAGATTCTCCATCACTCTCACAGCCAGTTTGATTGTCGTAGATGACGGTATCATCGTTTTCCAGATCCCAGATCTTGATCCGGAATAAATCGACGGCCGTGCTCGGAGTCAGCTTCTCGTCGATCACGCTGATCAGGAAGCCGTAGGATCCGGAACCATTGATCGTGCCTGTCCCTTTGAACATGGCGCGTGGCCCAGAAACAACCAGCCACTGGTAACTGTCGGATTTGAAATAGAGGTCCGCAACTCGGAAGTGGAATTCCGTCTGGCCAATCGGTTCGCTGGCGCCGGGTTTATACCTGGATACAAAGCCGAAATTGGCCTTACCCGTGATCTCAGGGTCGTCTGAGTAAGCCCCCAGCGGGGAAAGAATCCAGCCGCCGCCGGTTACAAAACCGCCGTCCGGATCATACATCACGATACATGCTTCCGCACTCAGGCTTCCCAACGCCCCATCTTTGTCCGTTACGGTTACCTGAACCTGGTAAACGCCTGCCGCCAGATATTCGTACCCTGTATAAGCGCAAACCGCGCCATCGACGCTGCCTGGAAAACCTCCCCGACCATCACCGAAG
>JBFGQG010000579.1:0-2186 GCA_041564295.1 Anaerolineales bacterium
ACCAGCAGCGCCGATCCGCCGCCCGAAATCAGGCAGATAACGAGATCGCGAGGACCAAGCCCTCGAAGGAGATCAATGATCTTTTTGGTCCCTTCAATGCCGTCTTCATCTGGTATGGGGTGACCGGCTTCAACCACCGTCAACATTGCCGGTAAGGTGTGGCTTTCCGAATGTTGGTACTTGGTAATGATGACCCCACCGGTCAGCCTATCATTCAGAATATCGCAAACAGCTTCTGCCATTGGAATCGAAGCTTTTCCTGCGCCAACGATTTGAACGGAATCAAAATCGGCCATGTCGTAATCGAACTTCCCAGCTGACAACTGATTTCCGTTACGGCTGATATGCCGGGTGATAGCGCCAGCCGGATCGACGCTGTTAATAGCAGCAGCTAATATCTGGCTGATGATCTTGCTGTTCGGGTGACGTTTCAGAGTACTTGTTAAAAAAACATCAGATTTAATCATCTATTGTCTCAGTTACAGATCAAAAAAGAGTGAAAAGACACCAGGTCTTTTCACTCTATTGTATTTGAGAAGCAAACCATTTACAAAAATAAAGGCTTCCCGGTCAATTCGTTCAGTTGCTATGTTACATCACGACTCTTTTGGATCAGGATCGTTCCGCCGAAGAGGACCGTGATGATCAGTAGTTGCGCGGCCCAGGTACGGAAAAGCATTCCGCGGTAGGCATCTCCGTCGGCCTTGTCAACAAAGGTCCAGCCGTAGTCCTCGTAAAATCGCTTGATCGTCGCTTCCGCTGAGCCGACTGCAGTGGCTTTATCGGTCTCGTGTTCGGTGAGGTCATCCTGATATATTTCTATCGCGTCCTTGAAGGCCTGTTGTTCTTCACGATAAACTTCGAGGTCCGCTTTGAAAGTATCCTGGATTTCCGTAACTTCCGCGTTATAGTCTTCCAGGTTCTTAAAGAAAACCTGGAGCGCAAGTACGTCGGTCGGGTTTTCCGGAACTGCTGGCGGCTCCGGCAGATCCGGAAAAACGGGCTCGCTGCCGGGCTCCTGCGGTTCGACGGGACCAGGTTCATCGATGGCGGCCTTGTAAAAATCTCCCAGGCCCGGGAAGCCGCAGGTGTCTTCGTGCAGGGCGTTGACGCCCATGCAATCACAGCGTGCGTTTTTCTCGTCCAGACTCATGGCATCGCGTTCTTCTTGAGTCAGATCGATCCAGCACGAATCGGCGGCAACCTCCGATCCTGCACCGCTGATTCCGATCACGGCCTGAAAAGCCCAGCGGCTGGAAGCCGGCGCACTGGCGTAATCCGGCAGGGGAACGAGGGCTCCCGAGAGCACCATTTGCGGCAGGATGAAAAGGACCAGAATCAGCGAAGCGGCGTTCGAGTTGGGCGATATGGCGGAAGTGAACAATCCCATCATCATGCCTGCAACCACCATGAGGAAAACGGTAATTGAAAAATACATGACGTCGATCGGGTCATGGGGTAGGTTAAACGCCAGGTGCCGGATCAAGACGAAGAAAAATGCCTGGTATCCTGCCAGGATCAGCGCGAACCATAGCTTCGAGAAAATATACGAGGAAAGGCGCAGGTTTACCATGCGCTCGCGTTTATAAATTTCCCGTTCCTTGACGAGCTCTCGCATCATCGACAATCCACCGACGAGGATGGCGGTATTTGTCAGCACGATCAAAGTGACGACGATGTCGTTGAAATCGCCGCCCTTGAAACCGAAAATATCACGTCCGACACCGAATGAGAGGATGAAGTCCAGCGAAGCCATCAACGGCGCCGAAAGCAGCATCAGGCCAAGCGTGGCGCGATCCCGGGTCAGGATCTTTAGGTTCCTGGCGGAAAGGATTATGAATTGCCGCAGAGAGGAGACCGGCCTTATAAACGTGCTGCTTTTCTTACCGGAGGTTACCTCCGGCATTTCCGTCGGTGTATGGGCTGCCAGCGGCTCGGAGATGTATTTCGCATAAGCCTCTTGTTTTTTAAACCGCTCTGCCCATTCCGACCCTTTGCCAAGCTTTTCGTGGTCAAGGACATTGTATATTTCATCGAATTCCATTGCCTTGGTCCGCTTCTGGCGCTCGTTCCGGAACTGGTCGAAATATGTCAGGGCTTCCTCAGGGGGGCCAAACCAGGTCAGGTAGCCGCCGCGGGCGAGGAAAACGACTTTGTCCGCGAGCATGACATTCTTGGTCGCATGC
>JBFGQG010000580.1:0-2157 GCA_041564295.1 Anaerolineales bacterium
ATCCGTCCAGACACGACCCAGCTCCCAGTCTCTGCTTAAGACGTACGGGTGTGTGACCGGCTGGTAAAGGCGTTCGCTCCAGCCTTTACTGCTCACATTCAACCAGAACTGGAAATCGACCGGACGGTTGCTCATCAGGAATGTATAAGCCGGGGCTAACAACACGGCGTTCTCGCGCTGGCTTTCCCAACCTGATATGTACTGGGACGCCAGAACTCCGTCCTGGACCATCTGCAGGAAAGCACCGCCTACAGACTGACCGTCCTCCTGAAGCTGAGAGCCAACAACCCAGCGGAATTCCCTGGCAGAATCGATCAGGTTTGAGGCGGCTTTTCCTGCGTCGAAGTCTTCGTGAAAACCGTAACCCGGCTGTGAAAGGAGTTCTCCGAACAACCGGCTGAAGAAAATATCCGGGGCATCTACGGCTTCAAGACCGTAGTCTGCAAGCCAGGCGCGGAGCGCTTCGTATTTTTCTCCCAGGAGATAGCTGACGCGTTCCTGCATGGATTGCTTCACCTGTGCGAACGGCATTAACTGCGGGACTCCATCCACCTTGCGGAAGAGTACCTCTGCCAGGAGCTGTGCCCTGATCAGGTCGAGACCAGCGATCGCCTGACGGAGCGCGTAAGCCACGTCGAACGCCACGGGAAGGATTCCCCAGCCCGGGTTAGCAAGGGCAGAAAGCGTCAGAAGACACTGGGCTGCAGGTTCTTCGCGAAGCGACCGCGATGGACGGTGTGATTGGACCGGGATGCCGGCCAACTGCAGCTGGTTCATCAAAGCGAAGCGAAGCGCATCAGATAGAAATGGCGCCAGCACGACAATTTCGCCAGGCTGCACGCCATGGTCGTGAACCAGGTTACCGATTTGACCGGTAACCCAGGCGAGCATGTCAGGGAAAAAACGGCAGGGATCCGCTGAGAAATGAAGTCCTTTACCCCGATCAGTGTATAACCGTTTCGGCTGTGCACCCGGGTTCATTATGTAATCTATCGACCCTCGCAGCCCGTCAATTGCTTCAGATGAAACGAAAGTATCATTGAAGGTGGTCGTGTCAGGTATCACGCGTTTCAACCGGTACGCGGTGGTGGGGTTGGCGCTGAGGAACCGTCGAAAACCGGCTTCCGTATCATAGATGACCAGAGCAGATTCGAATTCCGGCAGCCAATCGGTTAATAGATCGTGCGTGATTGGCGTGTCTTCTTCAATATTATCGATAATGACGTGGCGGTAGCGATTGGCGAGATAGCCGTAGCAGAGGGGATTATTCCACAGGCGCTCAAAAAACACTTCCAGCGCAAGTGAAAAATCAAGCAGATTATTTTGCAGGCAGTATTCACGGAACAAGGTTGCACAGCGTTGAGCGTCATCATAAATACGGTGTTGGATGCTTTCTCCAATCGAAGCCGTTTTAAGCCTTTTCCCAATTTCTTTGTGCGAAAATCCGTTAAAGGCAGCCTTATTGAGATTATCCAGGATCTGGCTGTAAAGGCGGTTGTGGTCTAAAGCCACGCCTTCGAAAATGCGTTCGTTTTCAAGCAGCGGACGTACGATCCTGGCCATGTGATATTGGGCCGTTTCAATATTTAAGAAAGTCGGCGGCAGGTCGGGCTGGGCAAATCCCGCCTCCACAGCAATGAGCGGCCAGAACAGCTCGATCATCTTGCGAGCCAGGCCTCCGATCGTAAAAACGTCAACAGTGCCGCCTGGTTGCAGGCCCGGGTCATTAATTGCATCATAATACGGGATGGCAAGCGTCCGCTGGGGAACGAGGACAAGGATGTCGTCCGCCGGGATGCCTAGGGCAATCAATTGCAGCAGTCGTTCAACCCCGGTCGTCGTTTTACCCGTGCCTGCCGGGCCTTCGAGGAAGATTTTCGCAGTCAGCGGAGCGTGAATGACGTCTAACTGGTTACGAGTTAAATGCAGCATAAGTCTCCAATTCTGGTCGCTGAGGACCTTGCCTATTATATATCTTGAACGGGGGGGTCACCCGGAAATGCCCATTTGAATTGGGGACGTGTCAATTAAATTGGAGACGAAAAATAGAATAAGGCAGAGGTTGCGTGGGCTATGTGCGCCCGACTGCCCGTTCCTAAAAAATCGTAAAGCTGATTGGTCTGGTTTGAAAAAACTTCCTCGATCGAATGATTCTGC
>JBFGQG010000581.1:0-2135 GCA_041564295.1 Anaerolineales bacterium
AGACCCCACTTGACTGGACGCCAACCGGCGAGACCGTTCACTATTGGCGCCAGCGGTCCGCTTGCCAGCTGGCTCATCCGGGAAATTCCGGCGAAAAGTTTCGACCGCAGCGGAACGCCATTTTCGGCGTGATAATGCACAAGGAACTCGAATTTGATCTTTGCCATGTCCACACCGGAAGGGCACTCGGCTTTGCAGGCTTTGCATTCGATACAGAGATCCATTACTTCATACATGCGTTTTCCGGTCAACGCATCCGGTGGGAGTGCGCCGGAAATAGCTGCCCTGAGCGCGTTTGCCCGGCCGCGCGTGCTGTGCTCTTCTTCACGCGTCACCATGAAACTCGGGCACATTGTCCCCGCCGTTCGTTTCCTGCAGATTCCTGCGCCGTTGCACATTTCGACAGCGCCTGCAAAACCAAAATCGGCTGAAAAATCGAGGTGTTCGGCCAGGGAAATCGTGGTGTAATCCGGTCCGAAGCGCAGGTGGTCTGTCATATGCGCCGAGTCGACGATGTTCCCGGGATTAAGCAGGTTTTGCGGGTCAAAGGCGTGTTTTGTTTGCCGGTAAAGGGCGTAGAGATCCTTTCCAAAGAAACGTTCGTTGATCCAGCTGCGGGCGCGCCCGTCGCCATGTTCGCTGGAAAGCGCACCACCGTATTCACCCAGCAAGGCCACTGAAAATTCAAGGATGGACGGCATCTTTGCAATTTCGTGGGCTGCTTTTGTGTTGACCAGAGGCCGGACGTGCAGGCAGCCCGCGCTGGCGTGAGCGTAATAACCGACCTGTGTCCCGATGGTATTGCAAAAGCTTTCGACCTGCTGAATATAATCCGCCAGGTATTCCACGGGCACAGCCGCGTCTTCTATGAACGGCACAGGCTTGAAATCGCCTTTGACGCTCATCAAGAATCCCAGGGCAACTTTACGAACCTGCCAGACCTTCATCTGATCTTCTGGTTTGATGCGGTCTACTAACGCATCCCCGATCTGTTTTTCCCGAAGACGCGCCATTTTAGCTTTGAGCTCAATTTCTGTATCACCTGAAAATTCAGTGATCAGGACGCAATTCGGCTCGCCTTCGATAAACGTCTTGAGAAGACGTGCATAAGCCGGCACCTCTTTTGAACGAGTCAGACCGATGTGATCGAGCAGTTCGATTGCGGACGGGTCGGTCTCCAGGATTTCCGGAACTGCGGATAACGCAGCACGCAGGCTGGAAAAATGGACGATACTGAGCGCTGTTTTACGAGGGATCGGTTCAAGGTTCAGCTTCGTTTCGTGTATGACGGCCAGCGTACCTTCTGCCCCGCAGACAAGCGAGGCAATGTTGAAATTATTGGGCGGGCCGAGTTTGAAAGAAGGCATCGTCAGGCCGGCCTTCCCGGGGACAGCTTCGATGAGCCTGTCCAGGTTGTAGCCTCCGCACCTGCGCCAGTGGCGGGGCGTGGCGGCCCGGATTGTCTCAGCGCCATCGGTCCGGATAGCGTTCAAAGCGCGGTACACATCGCCTTCCAACCCGTTCAAAGACAGTTTTCGATTCAGTTCCGTTTCGGAAAGGCCCGCAAAATGGACCTTAGTACCGTCGCTCAAAAAAACACCGGTCTCGAGAACGTGGTCGGCCGTCATGCCGTAGACAATCGAATGCGAACCAGTAGAGTTGTTGCTGACGATGCCGCCCATAGTGGCCCGGTTACTGCTCGCCGGGTCTGGGCCGAATTGCAGGCCGTAAGATTCCAGGAAAATGTTCAATTCATCGAGGACCAGGCCAGGTTGGACGCGCACCCATCGCTCTTCGGGGTTGACTTCCAGCACCCTGTCTAGGTGACGTGACATATCGATCACGAGCGCTGCATTCACCGCCTGTCCGGCCAGGGAACTGCCGGCGCCGCGCGGCAGGATCGGAATGCGATAAGCCGCCGCGATTTCCACCGCAGCCTGGACGTCAGCGACCGTTCTGGGGATTAAAACCCCGAGCGGTGGGATGCTGTAGATGCTGGCGTCGGTCGAATAAAAAACCCGGCTATACGCATCGGTACGGACCTCGCCATCCACACGGCGGTTAAGCTCGTCAAAAATGTCTGGGAGAGGAGTAGTGTCTGCCATTCAGGTTAATTGCAGGGTGCAGGGTGCAGG
>JBFGQG010000582.1:0-2129 GCA_041564295.1 Anaerolineales bacterium
CAGCCGAGACAATCGACCAGGGAATTGAAATCCTGACCGGTCTCAGCTCAGTTGTAATACATAAAAAAGCCGCAGACCGCCTGAAGGAACTTGCAGACGCAGGATCGGCGTACTATCGCAATTGATCAACCCGAATGGATTAGATTCCTGATACCCAGGTAATTCAATAGTGTCTTTGGAATCAGTGACGGCAGGTAAAGAAATTCCTGCTCCCTCCCAAACGCCGGGTCGTGGACTGAGCAATGTGCGTTCCCCCCTCCGGGACCTAGTCCATCCAGCGTGGGAACGAGGTGCCAGGTGTGGTTCCCGTCGCTCAGTCCGCCACGTGCCTCGGGGAATATGCGATAGCCGAGTTCTTCTGCAGCGCTGGTCCAGGTTTCAAGCAGCGCTTCAGTACCGTCGTTGAGCGGCCAGGGCTTTGTGATTTCATAGATTTCTACAGATAACCTGCATGGCTCACCGGCTGCACTTCTAATTTCTACCTGTTTCTCAAGCGACTCAAGTTGAGCAAGGCCTTCTTCAAAAACGGATTTATCGAATGCGCGCATCTCACCGCGTGCTTCCGCATAATGCGGGACGCGGTTCGTCACTGTTCCGCCAGTTATGGCGCCGATATTAAAGGTGATGTTTTTATCGTAATCTGTTAAATTAGCAATTTTACGCACCGATTCAGCCAGCTGGACGATCGCATTAGCGCCGTCCGCATGAGCGACTCCGGCATGTGATGCCTTGCCATCGACACGTAGAGTGAATTTTGCCATTCCCTTGCGCATCCGCACGAGCTTGAACGTGCCTTCTTCATAAAAACCGCCTTCGAATACGAGGCAGGCGCGAGCGCCTGAAAGATGTGAACGGCATAGTGCACCGAAATCCTCGGACATTGTCTCTTCACTGGCATCCAGCATAACGATCCAGCTGACAGATTCGAATAATTCCGGTTCGAACGCCTGGAACGAGTGCAGGAACATGAGTATCATCAGCGTTCCGCCTTTAATATCGACCGTGCCCGGCCCATACACTCGATCCTTATCAATACGCCAGCGAAATCCATTTTCGGCTTCTTCATCAGGCGGAAAAACAGTGTCAAGATGTGAGACGAGCCCAATGGTCTGTGGTCCGCTTCCTGGCCTGCTCAAAACGACATGGGCGCCGTACCCTTCGCTCGCCGATGGAACACGCTTTAGCGTGAATCCCATCCGCTGAAATGGTTTCGCCGTCAATTCACCCAACCTGTCAACACCGGCACTGTTTGCCGTAAAACTATTGATCTCCACCCAGGACTGCAAGATTCTCAGATATTCAGATAAGTTCGACTGAAGAAATCGTTCGACTGCATCAATGGTTGAAGATTGCATGTTTTTGCCACCATACTGAGTTAATTGGTCCAATCCTGTGCACCTTGAAGAAATATATCCCCTCTCATTACGGTTTTCCCGGCAGGTTGGAGAGCCTCGAACACAAGAATTCCGTCCGATGTGCCGACACCAGGCAAACCCTCTTTGACAACTTGTCTACCTGGAATCAGGTTTCCTGTAACAGCTCGTGCTGAATGGACTTTGATCAGGCCTCGCGGTGCTTCGAAATACGTACCGGGCCAGGGGGCGAATGCTCTCACCTTGCGCGCCAGCACCTCCGCCGGCTGAGAGAAATCCAGCTGTCCATCCTGCTTTTTGAGCATAGGGGCATACGTTGCACCTTCTTCACTTTGTGGAACAGGTCTGACTGCACCATTAATATAATCGGGCAGAGTTCGGATGAGCAGTTTTGCGCCCAGGTCAGCCAGCTTTTCGGAAAGGTCACCGGTTGTCTCATCCGGAGAAATCGGAATTGAAGACCTGGATAATATGGGGCCGGTATCCAAACCTTCATCCATCTTCATGATCGTCACGCCAGTCTCTGAATCGCCGTGGAGAATGGCGTGATGGATGGGCGAAGCTCCGCGCCAGCGTGGAAGGAGCGATGCGTGGACGTTGATGCATCCGAAAGCAGGGAGATTGAGAACGGGTTTCCGCAGGATTTGCCCGAAAGCAGCAACCACGATCACCGAAGGTGACCAGTTCTCCAAAACATCCATCGCTTCAGGATCACGCAAGCTGGGTGGTTGAATCACCGGAAGGCCAAGGAAGTGG
>JBFGQG010000583.1:0-2128 GCA_041564295.1 Anaerolineales bacterium
AGCCGTAAATTTTATTTCACTCATTTGAGCGGGCTAACACTTCCATCTGTGTTACAACGCGGTCGAATTCCTGTGCAAGCCAGGAGTCGTCGTTCGCTTTGAAGAAATCGGCCAGTGAACGGTAATACCAAAGCACGCCTTCCTTTCCCCCGTTAAACCGGTTCCAGATAAAGTCTCCGAGAGTATCAAAATCTTGCAGGATACTGCGGGCATTGTGCAGTTTGTCTGCGAGAGAAATCAGGAGTGTGTCCTCGCCTGCCTCCGGGAGGTGTGAAAGATAGTCATCCTTGCGTTTTCGCCAGGGAGGTTTCGGAGATGTATATGAGTCGCTGAGGTCATCGACCATTTGAGCGACGTACTCGCCGAATCGCTTCCGGATTTCATCCAGTATTCGGTACCCCCCCTGGTCCTCAACGGCATCATGAAGCATCGCGGCGATGGCCATGTCCTCGTCTCCACCGTTTTCGAGGACGATAGAAGTTACTGCCAGAAGGTGAGCGATATATGGGGTCGCCGTACCTTTACGCACCTGATCGGCGTGTAAATTTGATGCATAATGGACGGCATCCAAGAAGCGGTTTGTGAGTTTAGTCACGGGACCTCTTATTTCGAACGGAAAGAACGCAGCAAGATGGCAATACCGACAATGATCAAAATGACCGGTAGGATGAAGCCTGCCAGGTCGTACGCCGCGACGCTGGTTAAAAGCGCTAGCAAAAGCAGCCCGGCCGCAGGCCAGATAGCCCAACCGGCGCGGTTCGCCTTTGCTGGTGCGAGATACAGCAAGAGGAAGGTCAGCGCAAAGCCTCCGAAGAGCACGGTTGGCACGAGCGATTCGAAGCCTGTAGACACAGTCGTGACGAGCACCACACCTGCAAGTGAAAGCAGCACCCCGCCGGGAATCAACGGCCACCAGTGCTCGCGGTTCCGCAGGTAAATCGCATAAAAACTCATCCCAATCAGTCCCAGGAAAGCGACGCCAGCCCATTCATCATTAAACGACGTCATTTCTGCGATCGTGATCGTCAATGCGAGTGCGAGGAAACCGAATGCCGGGAACGCGGTCCACCAATGCGATGCACTGGCGAAAAAGATTGCCAGGAAATAGATTCCAAATGCACCGAAGATGATCGTCCAGATCGATGCCTGTTCCGGCAGAATACGCAAATTCTGCAGCAGCAGAAGAACGCCTCCTGCGATCAATAAAACCCCCCAGCTGATCCTGCTGGTCAATAGTTTCATTTCAAACCTCCGATGTCTAAATGAGGTTTCTTCATAGAATGGGAGCGCCTGGATTCAGTCTGCGAATACGTTTCGCGCCGGTTTCACCAGTTAGTAAGAAAAGTGCTTCCCAATGTTCAATAGTATACAGTATTAAGTAGTTTTGACTGCGACCAGTGTGCCGTCGCCACCTGGATAAATCGTGCTGATCACGCGCGGATCCATCGCTGTTTTTTCAAGAAACTTCCGCATAATTTCAGGCTCACCAGAATTGCTCTGAACGATCCTTCCTCCTCGAAAGGCATTATGCGCGGCGATCAATCCGCCAGTTCGAACATTTTGAACAGCCCATTCGAAATATTCCGGGTAGCCTTCTTTGTCTGCATCGATAAATACGAAATCAAACGGTGCGCGTGGTGAAATGTTCCTGAGTTCGCTTGAGGCATCGCCGGTCAATAACTCAACACGGTCGGCCAAGCCTGCTGCTGCAAAATGTCCCGCGGCAACCTTGCTGTGATGCGGATTGACATCAATGGTGATCAATTTGCCTCCCTGGGACAGCCCGCGTGCGATCCAGATACCACTGTAGCCACCCAGCGTGCCGATTTCTACAGCTAATCGTGCTTTGGCTGCAGCAGCTAAAAGCATCAGGAACCGGCCCTCTTCTGCATTGATGCTTATTTCTGGAAGTCCCAGACCCGGCGAATCCAATCGAGCGCTCCTGGCTGGACCATCTTCTTTGGCAAAAGTTTCCGTGATAAAAGCATGTATTTCATCGTTATAGACGGGCATGGTAACTCCAGTTGATTATCGACAAAGAATGACAGGGACGTTGGCCTCGTGCAGGACACGGTCAACAGCGCTTCCGAGAACCATTTCAATCACCGGTCGGAAGCCATAGCCTCCC
>JBFGQG010000584.1:0-2125 GCA_041564295.1 Anaerolineales bacterium
CAGAGAATTATGACCTGGGCAGCAAGTGTGGCAATCGCGAGGTATAAGCCTTTTAACCTCAGGGAAGGAATGCCGAATACTGCCCCCACAAATGCCGTGACAAAACAGGCCGCTGCCGTGGATAAATACCAGGGTACGTTGAATTCTGCCGTTAATATCCCGGCCGTATAAGCTCCAACGGCAAGAAATCCACCCTGGCCGAGGCTGATCTGACCGGTGAAGCCGACCAGGATGTTCAGTCCTATCGCTCCGATAATCGCTATACCGACCTGGTTGGCAAGCGTCAGGAAGTAGCGATTTGCGAAGAAAGGAAATATGACAATGAACAGCACGAATAGAACGATCCGGCCTTTCTGGAAATATGTTCGCCGCAGACCCATGTCTGCCTGGTAGGTGGTGTGGAAGATTCCTGATTCCATGGAATTCCTTGTATGCGCCTGGGTTAAACGCGCTCGATAATCTCCTGTCCGAACAGACCGTATGGACGCACCATCAGGATGATGATGAGGACAATAAACGGCAGCACCTGGTTTAATCCCTGGCCGATATAACCGCCTGTGTAGGTTTCCAGCAGACCGATGATGATGCCGCCGATAATCGCTCCAGGGATCGAATCCAATCCACCCAGGATGACGACGGGGAAAACCCTCAGCCCAAAGGAAGCCAGTTCTCCACTGACCCCGACGATGTTCGCCACCAGGCCGCCGGCGATCGCTGCAGTTACCGCCGCGATGGACCAGGCCCAGGCAAAAATTTTCTTAACGCTGATTCCCATGCTCAGCGCAGCCTGCTGGTCATCGGCCACGGCACGCATAGCAATACCCTGTTTGGATCGTCTAAAAAAGTACGAAAAGAAAGTGAGCATCAACACGGCGACGAAGATGGCCCAGAGACGATCCGCCCCGATCGTCGCGCCAATGATCTTGACAGGATCGCTCGGAATGAACGGTGGGAACGGCCGGCCCGAAGTCCCCCAGATAGCGCTCACGATCGCTTTCATCACGCTGCTCAGTCCGATCGTCACCATGATCACGGAAATTATCGGCTCACCGATCATTGGGCGAAGTACGAAACGCTCAACCACGATCCCAAGAATAACTGCAATCACAAGCGTGACCAGAACCCCGACCGGCCAGAATAATCCGATCTCAGCGACCAGTGCGTAGGTCAAATAAGCGCCAACAAGGAGAAATTCTCCCTGTGCAAAGTTGATCACATCGCTGGATTTATAGATCAGCACAAAACCGAGTGCGGCCAGCGCAAGGACTGCACCATTGGTCAAGCCTGTCAGGGAAAGTTGAATAAAGAGTTCCATAATCTTCCTGGTGTCAGCGTTATGTCCAGTCAGCAGATACCGGCGCTGCTAATACTCGCTTCCATTCGTCATGCTTTCAATCCGCAGCCGGGTCTGCAGATTCGCAGTGCGACCGTCTTGATAGGTAATCGTCGTCTGCACATCGAGGAATGGACTCTGGCTGTAAAGCGCCGAGATAATTTCGTCGTATCGCTGGGCGACCAGCTTACGGCGGACTTTGCGCGTACGGGTGAGTTCTGCATCGTCGGCGTCCAGTTCCTTATGAAGGAGAAGAAATCGCCGGATGCGGGCTGCCGGCGGCAGGTCAGCATTAGCCTGTTCAACATGCCTGCGAATGATGTCGTACACCTGGGTTTTCTGCGCAAGGTCCGTGTAGGTGGTATACGCGATCTGGTTGTTCTCCGCCCATTTCCCGACGTTCGCGAAATCGATATTTATCATTGCGCTGACGAACGGCCAATCGCCGCCGAAAACAACAGCCTCTTTAATGTAGGGACTGAATTTGAGCTTATTTTCAATGAACTGAGGGCTGAATTTCGTCCCGTCGTGGAGGGTCATCACGTCTTTTGCTCGGTCGATCACGATCAGGTGTCCGTCATCATCAAAATACCCGGCATCTCCCGAGTGCAGCCAACTGTCGGAGGTCAGGGATTCAGCGGTCGCTTCCTCGTTTCGGAAGTAGCCTTCCATTACGGCCGGTGACCGCATCAGGATTTCTCCGTTCTCATCGATCCTGATCTCGGTCTCCGGGATTGGCGTCCCGACTGTCTGGAACTTGATATCCCCATCTCGATGAACTACTGCGATACC
>JBFGQG010000585.1:0-2112 GCA_041564295.1 Anaerolineales bacterium
GGCATCTTGAATCGGTCTGGATGACCTGGCGAACCCTTTCCCGACATGTTCGCATTTAGTCCAGAAACGCTTACCGGGTTTGGGTAGGTGGTTTTCTGGCGGGTGAAGTCTTTATCCATTTCCGGCTCGAGCAAGCTGCCAGTTTCCCCTTTCCCAACATGAGCTGGATTACCTACTTTAGTCTCTTTATCCATGTCCGGTTCATCGGCGTCCTCTATTTCGTCTTCGAGATTCTCTTCCAAAAGAACATCCTCTTCCTGGTAGATATCAAGATCATCCTCGTCGTTTGCAGAGAGGTCGACATATCTTGGTTCTTCAAACTTTCTCGGGTTGTTTTTCATCGCTTTCACCTTTACTGCTTGGGTCAAGACATCGTTCAAAGTAGAACATATGATCTATTATACTGAGAATTTTGAGAAAATGCAAGGGGAATGGGCTGAAATTTAGGAAAATCGTCGCACTTGCAAAAATTATTTTTTATGTTAAAATTCCCGCCCAAGATAAAGCAGCCCATTCGGGCGTTTTTTAACAGAGCCATCCTTCCAATGAGGATGGCACATTTGATTGAGGTCCCAATGTCAACACAGTTTCTTACGCAAGAGGGTTTTGAAAAGTTACAATCTGAACTTACCTTATTGAAAACTGTGCGCCGTCAGGAAGTTGCTAAACGCTTGCAGGATGCGATTGACGAAGGCTATCGACTATCCGAAGATCCTGAATACGAAGCAGCTAAAAACGAACAGGCATTCATCGAAGGCCGTATCCTGGACCTGGAACAGCTTCTGGCTACGGCTCGCATCATCCAGAACGGGCATAGCGATACAATCTCAGTAGGCAGTAAAGTCACCATCAAGGAAGACGGCGCTGATTCCGAGAAATATACGATAGTCGGCGAGGCTGAAGCCAACCCGCGTGAAGGCCGCATCTCCAACGTGTCACCTCTCGGTAAGGCATTGATCGGACATAAGGCCGGCGAAGTCGTCACTGTCAGTGCACCTTCCGGATCATTTGAAATCAAAATTATCAAGGTTGAGTGATTCGAGATCGTCGAAATTTTTATGGCGGGTGGCGCGTTGACGTTCCACCCGCCTTATTTATTCCCGGTGAATTGGCGAAAAATGCGTGGGTGGTGATAGAATTCGTTTTCGAATGCGTCGTTCGTCAGGAGCTGTCAGTTATGGAATTTTCTTCTTTAGAAAAAAAGCGGCTTGAAAAATTACGGCGGTTGCAGGCCGCCGGCAAAGAGCCATACCCACGGCGCGTAACCCGGACACATACATCGGCCACGGCGATCAGCGCCTACGAAGCTGCAGAAAAAGCTTCGAGCGAAGTCGTCGAAGCGGAAGCCCTTCCTGCAACGCTCGTCGGCAGGCTGCGGGCATTACGTACAATGGGGAAAATCGCTTTTGCACATATCGAAGACGGTTCCGGCCGGATACAGCTCTTCTTCCGCATTAACGAAATCGGGCAGGAAGGCCTCGATTCGCTGACAGCCGATTTTGACCTCGGCGATTTCATCGAGGCTTCCGGTTTCCTGATGCGGACCCGTACCGGTGAAGTGACCCTGCGCGTACACTCTTTTCGCATGATCGCAAAGGCGATCACTCCGCTCCCGGCCGCGAAGGACGAAGAAGTCGATGGAGAAGTGGTCCGTCACGCAGCGCTTACCGACCCCGAAACGCGCTACCGCCAGCGTTATGCTGACCTGGCCGTCAATCCCTGGGTGCGTGAAGTGTTTAAGAAACGCGCGGCCACTGTTCGCGCGCTGCGGGATTTCATGGATAATAACGATTTCATCGAAGTCGAAACCCCGATCCTGCAACCGATCTACGGCGGTGCAGCTGCTCGACCGTTTATCACACACCACAACCAGCTCAAACAGGATCTCTACCTCAGGATTTCCTTCGAACTGTATCTCAAACGGCTCCTCGTCGGCGGGCTCGAGCGCGTCTACGAAATCGGGCGCGATTTTCGCAACGAAGGTGTGGACCGGACTCACAACCCTGAATTCACAATGCTCGAGTTCTATTGGGCCTATGCGGACTACCAGGCTGTGATGTCGTTTACAGAGGACCTTGTCCGATACGCAGTCGAACAGGTTTCCGGCAGCAC
>JBFGQG010000586.1:0-2107 GCA_041564295.1 Anaerolineales bacterium
CCCCTCCCTGTACACTCTTGGCTAATGGAAAAGCTGCTCTACCTCCTTATTTTCCTGGCTGCAATGCCCTCCATGATGTGCATGATGATGGGAATGATGAATCGCGTCCAGGCATGGGCAGTCTACCGGCGGAAGAGATAACCTCCGCCCGGCTATAACGATCAAGGCTGTCCAGGCTGGACAGCCTGTTTGTTTTTTAGCGAAAAGAACGATTTAATCCAGAGGTAATCTCATGACTGAAAAAATTCTCGTCGCCGTCGCATGGCCCTATGCAAACGCCGACATTCACGTAGGCAATATCACCGGCGCATATCTCCCCGCCGATATTTTCGCACGATACCAGCGCCTCAAGGGAAATGACGTCATCATGGTCTCTGGCTCGGATGCGCACGGCACGCCCATCACCGTACGAGCGGACGCCGAAGGCAAACCAGCTGAGGAGGTCTACAAGCGCTACCACATCCGCTTCCTTGAACTCTTCCAGAAGAGCGGGCTGACATACGACCTTTTCACCAGCACCCACACGAGCAATCACTTCAAAGTCTCCCAGACCGTCTTCCTGGCCCTGCAGAAGAACGGGTATCTATACACAGAAACACGACCGCAATGGTATTCCCCCGGCTCAGAACGCTTTCTACCTGACCGGTATATCGAAGGCACATGCTACATCTGCGGTTACGCAAATGCCCGCAGCGACCAATGCGATAACTGCGGCAACGTCCTCGAACCCGACCGACTTCTGAACCCCCGCTCCAAGGTAGACGACTCACAGCCCGAACTGCGCGATACCAACCACTTCTTCCTGGACCTTTCAAAGCTCGAGCCGGATGTTACCAAATTCCTGCGCGACCGCCGGCACTACTGGCGCGAGACGGTGATCGGCCAGTCGCTTGGCCAGATCGAGAGCGACGGGTTGAAGCCCCGCGCGATCACGCGCGACCTCGACTGGGGCATCCCCCTGCCCATCGAAGGATGGAACGGAAAGCGCCTTTATGTATGGTTCGAAGCTGTCATCGGATACCTGTCTGCCGCGATCGAATGGGCCGACCTCAACGGCACGCCTGATGCCTGGAAGGACTGGTGGACAAACCCCAACGCCCGCGCATATTATTTCATCGGGAAAGACAACATCTTTTTCCACGCCGCCTGGTGGCCCGCCCAGCTTCTAGGAACCGGCGAACAGTTCCTCGAAATCTTCGAGGAAGAGGCAAACCAGCCGCTGGTGCTCCCACACGACGTCCCTGCAAACCAGTTCATGAACCTGCAGGGGAAGAAAATCTCTGGCAGCCGCAATTGGGTCGTCGACGGCCTGGATTTTCTCGAACGATTTGACCCCGACCCACTGCGCTACTACCTGACGACGAACATGCCCGAATCGCGCGATTCGGACTGGGACTGGTCGGAATTCATCGCAAGGAACAACAACGAACTGGTCGCAACCTGGGGCAATCTCGCCAACCGGGTGCTGTCCTTCTCGAATAAGCATTGGGACGGCCATGTGCCGACTTTTGAAGGAGACCTTGGTGATGATGACCTCAAGCTGGTTGAACTGGTCGACAGCGCGTTTGACACTATCAGTGAGCTGCTTGAGGGCGTGAAACTGCGCGCGGCCTTACAGGAGACGATGCGGATTGCCACTGAAGTCAACAAATACCTGGACCAGGCTGCGCCCTGGTTCACAATTAAATCAGATAGGAACGCCGCAGCTAAATCCGTCTACACTGCACTGCGGGCGATCGATTCCCTCAAAGTCCTGTTTTCACCCTTTCTGCCGTTTACGAGTGAAAAGCTGCACGAATTTTTCAGTTATTCTTCACCGCTTTTTGGAGAGCAGTACACGGACACCGTAACTGATGACCTGGGTGTACACGAAGTCCTGCGCTACCGCCCAACCGGCAATGGGCTCACCTGGACGCCCAGCACGCTCGCGCCAGGAACACCGCTCCAAAAACCTGCACCGCTCTTTCGCAAACTGGACGACAGTCTGGCGCAGGCTGAACTCGAAAAACTCGGGGATTGATACGCCAGAGAACGAAAGATACAGGGGCATCGCTGCAACCATGCCCCTGTATCTTTCGTATAGAAAATAACCCCTTTTTCGGAGATA
>JBFGQG010000587.1:0-2075 GCA_041564295.1 Anaerolineales bacterium
CCGGTTATGCCGATATAAGCAAGAGCTAGAAATCACGTGTTTTTATAACGCAATAATTTAAACGGCCAGGACAGCTTTGACGGACGCCTTTCACTTTTTATAGATTTGGATGCCCTTAGGAGCATGCTATTATTCTTTCGCAATCACTCTCGGAATCTGCTGAAGTCAATTGAACGGCGAATATTGATTTATATTATCGAGTTTTCAGCTTCCACCTCATCCATGATTAACAAATTCTGGCGGCGCGATAGCAAATTCGAGAAAGGCTTGTTAAGCGACAAGCCTGTATTTGTCTTTGCTGCCTCATGGAGAACGGGTAGCACCCTGCTCCAGAGAATCATCTGTTCCTCCAACGTCATCTTTCTTTGGGGAGAGCCGCGCTTTCTGCCACTGGTGCGAAATCTTTACGAAAGGATGATCGATATCCAGAAACTGTCAGAGTCGTCCGGCGGAGAATTCCGTGACTTCAAGCCAGGCTCCTGGATCCCGACGATGTTTCCAGGCAAGGATACCGTTGAAGAAAGCTTCCGGCAGTTCTTCCACCAACTTTACTATTTGCCCGTCACTCAGCATGGATACAGCCGCTGGGGTTTCAAGGAAGTTCGACGCGATGCAGTTCCCGCTGCAGAGTTCCTTCACGGGCTCTTTCCGCTTGCAAGGTTCATTTTTCTCGTACGCAATCCGCTGGATACCTACCTGTCGGTAAAAAATATGCCTTTTTTCGCCGGCTTCGATGATCCGATGATACCGATAACCAACTGGTGCAACAACGCAGCCGCGTTTCTGGAGGTCACCGCAAGTCGTCGCCTGCCTGCCATACTGGTCCGCCACGAAGACCTTGTTGATTCCGAGTCCACCATGCGAGAAACCATCGAACGGATCTGCTCCCATCTGGAAATACCGGTGACGCCTCGGATGCTGAGAGAGTGTGGCTTCAGGGTCGGCGCAAGTGATCCCGAAAATCCCCTGACGCCGGAAGAGCGGCAGAAGATCGCATCGTTGACGAGTCAAACCGCACGACGCATGGGGTATGAACTGCGAGGTTGAATCCGGTCCGAACATTTTCCGAACGAAATGCGGCCAGGACCCGAGATTAGAATTCGCGCTTTGTTGGTGAATAGCGTGCGAAACGAAAACTGACCTCAGCAGCTGTACGCTGCAAGACCGAAAACGATCGATGAGACAGCTTGGCCTTGTGACCGGGGGTCTAAAGACCGCGCGGCCTACCTCCAGTTCGAACAGTCCCAACCCAGCATCCTCTCCAGCTGCCGTACCTCATACTCGAATATACCGCGCAGATATTTAATGTCCGACGCATCCATCAAGGACAAGTAGTCGATAACTTCCGGGAAACTCGGCTCGTCGGGCTCGAAAGCGGGAAGTTCGAGAAATTCCCACACTCGGCCCAACACGTCATTGGGGCGCTTCAGCAATTCTTCCTGCTTCACCACCAATGTCTGCTTCGGCGGAAAGAAGCGCCATATCCTTCGTAACTGCTCAGTGTAGAAACCGCGGTCTATATAAGAATAGACGCGGTGCTGAAGCGGGAGGGCCGCCCGGCAGCGTTCCGCTTCGCTTCTAATTGCCGCGCCGAAGCTGACATCATCGTCATCACGATCGCACTCCATTTTCCAGTGTGAATACGCGCGCTCAATTGGGTTCCTGAGCGTCATGATGATTCGCATGCCGGGGTTGTATTCCCACATTCTCCGTGGACAATCCTGCCAGTACATATAGACCGGCGTAGCTTCACCCCGACGTTTTTCCGGCCCAGTGAAGTCGAAGTACGAATGATAGATCCCGTAATCGGGTTTTTCATTGACGAAGTGTTCATCCTGATCAAAAAAATGAACCTCCTTGATCTCCGACATCTGAATGTCGGGATGGCCAGACAGATAGTCCGTCAGCGCGGTCGTTCCACCCTTCTGGGCACCCGCCACCACAAAATCCACTTTGGTACTCACGGTCTGACCTTGCCCCCATAGCACCGACGGGAAGTTTTTTTATACGGTGCCGCAAGCATCTCACGGTGATTTCGCGTGTCTTTCACTTTGGTAATCTGTATCGAAAACATC
>JBFGQG010000588.1:0-2054 GCA_041564295.1 Anaerolineales bacterium
GGGCTGTTCGATAAGAATGTTTTCCGGGCCTCTGGAATATCACGAA
The DNA here is from genome assembly GCA_041564295.1 of Anaerolineales bacterium. Classification (GTDB taxonomy): domain Bacteria; phylum Chloroflexota; class Anaerolineae; order Anaerolineales; family JABWBV01; genus DATDOR01. Next base: position 47 of record JBFGQG010000588.1, read on the forward strand.
TGACTCGGGCTGTCTGCCAGAGGGCCAGGTCCATTTTTGTCGTGGTGTTATGCGGAAGCCCTCGAAAAAGTTCCAGAAGCCGATCTCGCTCAATACCGGCCCGAATCCCCATTCGGTAGATCAGCTTATAAGGAAGCAATCCGGCTACTACGGCGACAGCCAGAGTCGGGATAAAGAATGGAAAAGCTTCAATCAATGTCTCAAAAAGCGCGACTCTTTGCTTGAGCCTGGCATCCGGTTCTCCGGCGATCGCGCGAGCGCGAATGCCGAAGCTGTTGACAAAGCGTTCTGATTTCCGCTGAGCCGTTTTCCGACTTCTTTCGGGATTGATCAGGTTGCGTATCATCGCCGGTCCGATTTTAGCGCTCAGATGGAGAAACCTGCGTACTGAGTTCAAACGTATTGGACCTTCGTTTGACCGGAAACGAGGATCTTCAACCAGCAATTGGAAGAATTCCAACGAACCTGGTTCGATTCCCTGGAGAACGTTGATCAGGATTCGCTTCCCGATTCTGTTCTGAATTAACGGCGTGACATTGCCCCACAAGCGTTCACCGGCTTCATGAATAACGTCCTGTGTATTATGAGTAACGTGATAACCCAACAAAGAAGCGCCACCAGCTATAAGCAACTTAATTGCGTCCTGTCCAAGGGGTGTCAGCGGATCAAGCATGCCCTGGACTGCGCCGAACGAAAAAAGGGCGCGGATAGGGTCTGGTGACAGGTCCGGGAGTGGATACAGTGTTGTGATTGGCCTGGACTGCAGCAAAAAAATGCGGCCTTCTGACATCGCCCATTCGATATCCTGAGGCACACCGAAATGCATCTCAACCTTTTCCGCAATGGTTGCGAGATCGCCGACTACCTCGTCGCTTATTGCGGCTGACGATTTTTTTGACTTCGTTTTTTTGCGACGCACGCCGCCTTTCGATTGGCCGACAATTTCAATCGCTTTTGATCCGATCCTCCGTTCGATGATTCTGCCAGTGGATTTTTCCACCACAAAATGATCTGGTTCTACCTGCCCGCTGACAAGCGCTTCACCAAGTCCGAAAATCGCATCCACCACCAGCTCGGTCCTGGTGCCGTTCAGCGGATTTGCCGTAAAGACGATGCCTGAAACGTCTGCCGGAACCATCTCCTGGACAACGACTGCAAGCGCTACTGTGCGCTGTGGGATGTCATTGCGTGCGCGGTAAGCGATCGCACGAGCTGTCCAGAGGCTGCTCCAGCAATCTACAATTGCCTTTTTCGTTTCCTCGTATCCGATCACGTTCAGGAACGTCTCTTGCTGCCCGGCAAAGGATGCTTCCGGAAGGTCCTCTGCAGTTGCTGATGAACGGACAGCCAGCGGTGTGTGCTCCCATAACAGGTGGGCTTCCTTGAGCGTTGTTTCAAGGATTAATGGCATTACACCCTGAGAAAATTTCTTGCGAATTCTATCTGAGGCGATGTCAAGCCTGGAGATTTCCCAGGCAGACACAGCATCCAGTTCCCTGTGGATAAATGGCTCGAGATCATTTACTTCAACGAAAACCCTATACGCGTCTGTCGTTACTATAAATCCACCCGGGACACTGAATCCAGCCTTCAGCATTTGAGCCAGGTTTCTGCCTTTACCACCGGCGTTAGCCAGGTTTGCAAGTGGGGCATCAAGCGGGATGACCATGAACTCATTATATAGGAAGTCAGCAGACAAGAAATATGTTTATAATCAATTGAAAAAAAGTGTTATGCGCTGAAGAAAAAGAGAACGAAAATCGTGTGCGTGTACAGGTTTATCTTCATGGAGAATTAATGAAAAAAATTTTACCGATCTTGCTGGTCGTAGTCATGGTTGCCGGCTGCCAGGACGTAGGGGATTTTTCCTTCCACCAGGTCGAAACACGCGCGGGCAACCTCCCACTCCTTTGCAGTGTTGTTGTTCGTGACATCGCCGACGTGCAGGATGCCGGCGATGTTGCGTTTCTCTCGCTGCTCCGCCACCCACCGCATCATCGCGCGGAAC
>JBFGQG010000589.1:0-2028 GCA_041564295.1 Anaerolineales bacterium
CCATGCGGACCCGGAAGGCCCCTGGGCGCCGGTCGGGGTGGGTATCAATACCGGCGTGGCTTACTTCGGCACGGTCGGTACAGGTGATGACCTTATAGAAATGACCGCCCTCGGAGATGAAGTCAATGTGGCCGCCCGCCTGGCTTCACACGCTTCTGCTGGGGAAGTAGTGCTCAGCGAGAGCACGGTTCAGAGGGCAGGTCTTGATACGACCGGGCTGGAAAAACGGACGCTGGAGTTGAAAGGGAAGCGCTCGCCGGTGGATGTGTGGGTTGTAAAGGTGTGAGCACTTAGCTAATCCCTTCCTGGATCCAGGCTTCAACTTCCGAGGCCGTTTCGCCCGGAGAACGATGGGTCGTATCTACCAGAGTGATCGGCGGTTCCCCTGTATAGTCCTTGAACCAGCGGTTAAATTTCTGCTGCTCCTTAATGAAACTGCTTTCTCCTGTTGCCCGCCAGCCGGGCCTTTGATGCAGCCTTTCAGCAAGCAAGCCGTCTTCGCAGACAAGGGCCAGGTATCGGATCGTCGAAAAATACCTGCGTTCAATGGATACTTACAGATTCTCAGGAACGCCGAATCCTGCCCCGAAAATGACGATCGGTCTGCCCGATTGGCCAATATTCACGGCGATACGCAGCCACAAGTCAAAAAAATCTCTATAGCCATCCTCTGGTTTATTAAATTCCGGACGCCAGAGAATATCTGCGTCCAGCAAAACAGCGTCCTGAATTTTCCCTGCCATTCTGCTGCACAGGGTCGATTTGCCCGTCCCGCTGGCGCCGCCCACGATCAGAAGCGGGAGGCGTTTGAAGCGTACTGAGTGCTGGCAATCCGGACAAATTGCAAACGGCCCGGCAGGATCTACGATCTTGTCCGGCCTGTAGATTCCACAGTTTTGACATATATGCAGCATATTTTTTCCTGTCTTCATTCGATTACATGAGGAAAGAGTCTTGAAAATGGACATTAAGGGGTATATGGCGTACACCTAAAAGTTCCAATATCGACTCGCTCCTAATCTGTAGTAAGTCCTTAGGTGGCCAGAGGCACCGATCTCATGAATATTTTTGACTGCCTGCGATTGCGCTGATCATAAACCATGCAGGTTCATGTTTGACGACGGATCTTCATGAATTCGACCTGTCAGGTGTTCGTAACGGTTTTAAGACGCAGCCATCCTAACATATATTCAATTCACGAACTGGTTTTGGTAGAGTCGCAGTGATGAACTGCTATGTACGTCATTCGTTTTCTTCGGGTGGCTGCAAACGCGGAGCGCAGAGAAGACAGGAAATTTCTTGAAACATTTACTCGTTTGGGCATTGGCTATTCTGAATTTGCTGACCGCTGTAGTGCGTTTCGGTGGAAGCATTCGCGCCGGGACCGGTGACGGAGATCCGTTTTCTTTGTTCGTTGGTTTCCTCGTCATAACTTTTGCCTTTTCGATCATGGGAGCGATTATTGTTGCGCGCACCGGGGGAAATCTTATAGGCTGGTTGATGCTCGGCCTTGGATTCGTCCTCGCAGACCCGTTCGCAACCTACCTGGTCTTTAATCCCGCCGGGCAAACCCGGTCGACAGCCGTCATATATTTCGCATTATGGACCCAGGGTTGGTTTTTCTTCGTGGTCATTTATCTGCTCTTCCTGATCATCCTGCATTTTCCTACGGGCCGGCCTCCAGGCCCGCGTTGGAAATGGGTCATGGTCATTTCTCTGGCTGCGTTGGGGCAATTTATCCTGGCTTATACTTTTCAACCCAGGTATGGTGATGAGTCTCTGCAGATTGACAACCCGATCTCTCTTTTGCCTGTCAGTGCAAGTGAGACATTTTCCGGAGTGATTTTCGGCCTCGGTTTGATTATCCTGGCCGGCACCAGCCTGGCTTCTGTTGTTGTCCGTTTCAGGAGGGAGGAAGCTGAGAGACAACCCCCGAGGCTGGCTCTCCTTGCCAGCCACGCACCACTATGAGTTGGTGCGTGGCGCTACCAAGAAGGAACTGCCAATGAGCCATAAGTTCGTCAATGG
>JBFGQG010000590.1:0-2002 GCA_041564295.1 Anaerolineales bacterium
GTGCGGCGAAGCCGCACACATTCAAAATCGACCCCTTTCCGACAAATCGGATAGATACCTGGATTTCGGTTGTCTATTGAGAACCTTTGTGATTTCTGGAGGGATTTCAACACATGAGAACCACCATCCGGCTCGATGAAGACCTGCTCCGCGCGGCTAAGGCATACGCCTCCCAGACCGGCAAGACCCTGACGGCCGTGATCGCCGATTCGCTCCGGGAGTCGCTGGCCCGCTACGAAGTCCACGAGCAGCGTGAGCGCGTCTGCCTGGTCACCGTCGATGGAGAGGGGCTGCAGCCCGGCGTAGACCTGGACGACTCCGCGAACCTGCTCGATCTGATGGAAGGGGAATCGGACTGATGGTCCTGCCGGACGTCAACGTGCTCGTGTACGCCCACCGAACGGATACGCCCGCCCATGCCGGCTGTCTCCGCTGGCTGGAGGCGGTGATCAACGGCCCGAACGCTTACGGCTATTCCGAGCTTGTGCTGGGCGGGTTCCTGCGGGTGGTCACGCATCCGCGCGTCTTCACGACCCCGAGCCGGATGGAACCGGCTCTGGCTTTCGTGGATGGGATCCGGAGCCAACCGAACGCGGTGCCGATCGCGCCCGGTCCGCGCCATTGGGGGATTTTCGAAGACCTGTGCCGAAAGACGAACCCGAAGGGCAACCTGGTTCCCGACGCCTACCTGGCGGCCCTCGCGATCGAGTCCGGCAGCGAGTGGGTCACGACCGACCGCGATTACAGTCGGTTTCCGGGGTTGAAGTGGCGGCACCCGGCGGGTTGAATCGGCTAATAGATTACCGGGTGAATCGCTGCTGATGCAATGCAGCCTTCGGACGAGCCACCAGGTAGATAAAGTCGCTTTGAAATTCGCCGGACTCGAGCAGGGTGTTTTCGATGTCGATCAGCATTTTCAGGATCGACTGCGAAGTGGGGTCTTCCGTTGAAAAGTTTCCGGCGATGCCGAACAGCAGGAATTGGAGGATATTCCCTCCCAGCGCTTTACGGTCAACGATTTGAAATTCCTGCTCGATCACGCCGCAGATGTCCTCGGAGCGGACCGCTTCCGAAGGATCCGTTGCGATCACGTCTCGCACAGAGGGGAAATTGACCTTCATCTTGTAGTGAGATTGGCTTGAATTTCTCCTTGCATAACCCAACAACCGGCGTCTCACCAGGCCGATCAAATCGCCGTCTGCCAGCTTATCTGCGAAACGCGAGATATACCACCGCACCGGCTTCCTTGATGCGGAGCCTTCGCTTGCGGCACCGCCGGACCGCCGGATCGGTTTGCGGAATTTTTCGGGGATCAACAGCAGACAATTCTCGATGATTTCCTTCTGCCGTTCGGGAAATTGAAAGCGGTTCGGCCCGACGTATTCCTTCAGGACGAACAATCCTTCCGGCTTGAGTGTCCTTCGAACCTGCCTGCAGATATTCTCTAACGCAGTCAGGTGATGGAGGGCGTTGTTGCTCCAGACCGCATCATATTGTCCTTCGGGCAGCATGAGTGCATTGATGTCGGCGGACATATAGCGAATATTTTCATAGCCATGTTTTGCTGCCAGATCGCGCGCGAACGCCAGGGATTCCTCTGCGATATCATACGCATCGCAGGCCGAAAAGCCGTTCATGCTTGCCAGCTTCCGCTCAAGGTGGCCCACGCCGCAGCCCAGGGAGAGGCAGCGTTCCATTGGCAGACGACCCAAAAAATGCGCGTTCAATGTGTGCCCGATCCAATCCATATCAGGATCGCCTGAAACGCTGCGATTCTGGTAGCGTTGGATTTCGGGGCCGGCTTCCCACCAGAAAACGCCGGTGTTTTTTCCCGTGAAATTTCTTGTAAGGCTCCTGTAGGGCAAACTTCTGTACAAATCATACACAGCGTACAACCTTTACTGCGAGGGTTGATAATTGGAGTGTGAACATTTTCGAATCCATACTCAAAATTAGCCATTTCTATACAATTATTGGGACATGCGGTTGCGCATTTAAAACA
>JBFGQG010000591.1:0-1984 GCA_041564295.1 Anaerolineales bacterium
CACTGCAAAGGACGGATTGCGCTGTTTCTCGAAGGCGGTTACGACCTTGCCGGTGGAAGCGCCTGTGCCGCGGGCGCGGTGACTGCACTGCTGGGTGCGGCATTTGCCGATTCGCAGGGCGTCTCGCCGTATCGAGAGCAGGCCGGGTGGCGTGAAGTGATTGACCGGGGAAAACGACTTTTCAGCGCTTAGGAGTTGGCCGGGCCGCTATCGTCTGGCCGAATATGGCGCATGAATTTGGGTGTGTTCAGACCACGCTCGAGGACATAAGTGATGTAATGCTGCATCACAACCTCCATCTCGCGGTGGGCTGCTGGAGTGGGTTTCGCCCTGGCAGCATCCTTGAAGGCGCTGCGCTGGAAGTGTCGTAAAAACCGCAGGGCATCCTGTGAAATCGGCAGCAAGCCGGACGTTTTCTTCGCACAGCGCGGGCAGACGACGCCGCCCAATAACGCCGAAAAGAACTGGTTCTCAGGCCGGATTTCGTCGTCGCAAACTGTACAATGAAAGAGTTCGGGCCGGAAGCCTGTGAAATCCAGCAGCCGTATCTCGTAATACCGCAGAACCAGACTATGGTCAACGTCCGGACGGACAAGTCGTCCTAGCGTGTTCTTCAATAAATTGAACAGTGACCGGTTTTCCCCTTCTTCATAGGTAAACTTATCCAGCAGTTCGACCGCATACGAAGCCTGCGTCATAGGCATGAGACTCTCACGTAGCGGGATGAAACCTTCGATCATCTCTGCCTGGGTAACGATCGGCAGGTCTTTACTCGTCGCGAGCTGGATGGAAACGTGGGTGAAAGGTTCCAGGTGCCCGGCGCGGCGCGAACGAATCTTGCGCACGCCTTTTGCGATTACACGCAATTTGCCCTGTTCCCGGGTGTAGAGTGTGAGAATCCTGTCGGCTTCTCCCCAATCTATGTGCTTGAGCACGATCGATTCAGCGCGGAATGTACGGAATTTTGGCATAGGATGGTTATCTATGAAAGGTGGTGAGTCTGCGATTCAACAAATCAGAGAGCCGGCCTTTCGCCGAATCGATGACTACCTGATTCACCAGCTTACTCCCAGACCTGGTAGAGTGCCAGGTCCCCTTCCTTCCCGTCGGAATGGAAGGAGCGCACGACATTAAATCCGGTTTTTTCGGCCAGCGAGTTCAGTTCCTCCTCAGAAAAATAATGCACATAACGCAGTCCAGTGCCTCCGCGGCGCCAGTCCAGCAGGTAATCATGTGGTCCGACCGAGGCCGGATCGACAGCGGCTTTTTCCCAGGGCTGCACGCGGTCACGCCAGCGAGGACTGTTGAGGAACTGCCAGTTCGAGTGAAAAAAACGGCCGCCCGGGCTTAACCTTCCGCGCATTTCGGAGAATATGCGTTCCGGGAGCGGTTCAGGAAGATGGTGGAAAACGGCAAATGCAAGTACGCAGTTGAATGTTCCAACAAGCCGTTCTACCCAATCCGGCGTGGATAGATCGGCGACCTGGAAACGGGCGCTGGCCCCTGCCGGAATCCGACCGTTGGCGAGGTTGACGAGTTCCGGGCTGAAATCCAACCCGGTGTATTCGCCTGTGAAACCGCGTTGGTGCAGGGTTTCAAAGAGTTCACCGTTTCCGCAACCGAGGTCCAGTATCCGCCGGCAGGCTGTCAGTTCGTCCAGCAGACCTGCGACGCCCGGCTGGATACGCCTGCGCGTTTCGTCGAACGATACGGCAAACTGCTGGTAAAATTCACGGTTGATCTCAACCAGTCTTGACACGATTGCAGGCTGCATGCAAGAATTATAATTCTTACGGTTACCGATTGGCCGCTGGTGCCGGGCCAAAATGCGGCGACCACCAATATCAGACCATACATGTCTTTCGAAAAAGAGTTCGAAGCCCAGAGAAAGGCCTGGTGGCAGGCCAAAAAATACACTCCCGAGAAGATGGCTGCTGCGCGTGCAGCCCTGGCGGACGTTCGCGCCGGGATTCCGGTATTTGAA
>JBFGQG010000592.1:0-1966 GCA_041564295.1 Anaerolineales bacterium
GAGAGCGATTTCGAGGCGGTCAGAGAATTTCCCGGGACCCTCAATGGCGGCAACATCGTGGTGGCGCTTACAAAATCGTGAACCTCACGCAGCGGCATTCACCGATGTGTCGGGAAATTTAGGCAATGAGTTTCAAGTTCGAAACGACGGGCACTTATATAAAATGGACAGCCATTTTGTGAACTATCAACACTAAGAGGGGACAACGATTATGGCTCATGTAACACTCATCAGACCACCCGTTGTAGCGCCAATCGACACCGTAAATCAGCAAGTGGGTACTCCTCCCTTGGGGCTCGCCTACTTGGCTGGCAGCGTGAAAACTGAGGGGCATCAGGTTACGAGCATCGACGCTCTCGGCGAGGACGTTCACCGTGTTACCGGGCTGGCCAATATCAATGTGCAGGCCATCCAGATTCACGGCATCAATATTGATGCGATAATTTCGAAAATTCCTACGAATACGGATTTTATCGGCCTTTCATGTATGTTTTCAAATGAATGGCTTTACGCGCGGTATCTGATCAACAAAATCCGATTCAACTTCCCCAATGTTCCAATAATCGCGGGCGGAGAGCATATTACCGCTGAATCATACCGGTCGATGCTTTCTACTCCCGCTTTGACCGCCTGCGCTCTGGGCGAAGGGGAAGAAACCATCGTCGATCTCGTCGATGCGCTGGTCAGAGGCAAGAGTCTTGCCGAAGTTCACGGGATCGCGTATTTCGACGAGAACGGCAACTACAGGAAAACGGACAGACGGCTCAGGATCAAGGAAGTGGACGCGATTCCTTTGCCTTGCTGGGATGGAATTCCATTGCACAATTATCTCGACGCCGGACTCGGCAACGGTACAATGGAGAAACGGGCAATGCCCATGCTGGCCTCCAGGGGGTGCCCGTACCAGTGCACCTTCTGCAGCAGCCCCAGCATGTGGGGCATTCGTTGGATTTCGCGAGATCCACGGCTGGTTGTCGATGAAATCAAATTCTACATTAACCGATTCCAGATTAATCACGTGGACTTCAATGATCTGACCACGGTTATCAATAGAGAATGGATTATCGCGTTCTGCAAGCTGCTTATTACTGAGGGGCTGAACATTACCTGGTCGATGTCGTCCGGCACCCGTTCCGAGGCGTTGGATCATGAGGTTCTGTCCTACATGAAAGCGGCTGGCGTTGAGCGGATCACCTATGCTCCGGAAAGCGGCTCGACCGAGACCCTGAAAAGGATCAAGAAAAAGGTTAAGCCGACAAGAATGGCAAAGTCGATCAGAGCGAGCGTGAAGGTGGGAATTTACTCCCGAGCAAATTTTATTTTTGGACTCCCAGACCAAACCAATTATGAAGCGTTCCAGTCGGTGGGATTTATCACGAGGCTGTGCTTCCTAGGGATGCATGATATTGCGATCACGCATTTTGTACCGTATCCGGGAAGTCAGCTTTTCGAGTCTCTGGTCCGAGACGGAAAACTGCAGACGAACGAGGCCTATGAGGAATTCCTGCTGGAAAACGTTTCAACCAAGGTTACCAGGATGAAATCCTGGTCAAAGCATATTCCCGACTGGGCCATGCCTCTGTGGGTCATTGGCACGATCGCTTACTTTTATACGCTGCAGTATCTCATCCGGCCGCATCGGTTGTTCGCTTCGTGTTTCCGGCTACTTAAAGGAAACCCGGTTTCGAGCACCGAGGCGATAATCTATGGTTTGTACATCAAGTTTTTCAAACGAAAAGAGGCCCAGGTAAAGGAGGTTGAACGGATCATGCGAATCGATCTGCCTGTCCTCGGCACGCCGCGCAGGGCGAGTGACGATCCTGCGATCCTCGTCAAAGTAGGCGATGCCGTGAACCTCGGCCAAGCTGCGTCCTGCCATCAGCGTGTCCACGAGATTGTTGATGGTTTCTTCGCCTTCGCCCAGAGCGCAGGCGGTCAACGCGGGCGTTGAAATCATCGACCGATA
>JBFGQG010000593.1:0-1948 GCA_041564295.1 Anaerolineales bacterium
GAAATGAAATCATACCAGGACCGCGCGAACACGTTCATTCTGCAAGCAAACGCTGCAAAGGAGAATGGGCAGTTGAACGAAGCCATTCGGGCTTACAAGGAAGCCATGGCACTCGTTCCGGCTTACAAGACCTTCAACCTCGTGATCGCAGATATGCTCCTGGGCGCCAGGCGGTACAGTGAAGCCGCCGATGCTTATCTTGAGGCACTGGGCGGCGCTCCCGACCATGAGCCTGCCTGGATCGGGTTGGGGAAATGCCAGCTGCTGCTCGATGACCATGAACAGGCGACGGAATCATTCAGGGCGGCGCTGAAATTGAATTCAACGAATCCTGATGCCAATTATTACCTGGCGCTGCTCTCAGGCATGCGAGGAGAGCTCAAGGAAGCCGAAACTCTGCTGCTCAAGGCATTAAAGCAGCGTCCAGGTTGGGAAGAACAGGCACGCAGGGAGGCTTCCCTCAAGCCGGTATTTGAAAACTCTCGCCGGCTGGCAAACCTCGGTCGGGACAAGAGGTGGTGGGAGATCTGGAAATGAACCGCCAGGCTTTACGCTCATTCCTCGAATCGGAAGCAGAGAAGCCGTTTTCCGGCTGGGACTTTTCATATTTGAATAACCGGATGGTTGCTTCGCCGCTGGATTGGAGTTATCCAAGCCTGGTGTTGTTAAGCCTGCGCAGCAATCGCGCCTTGATGTCTCTGCTGGATATGGGCACCGGCGGCGGCGAATTTTTTTCAACGCTGCATCCGTTTCCCCCTTTCACCTGCGCGACGGAAGCGTACCCGCCAAACTTGCCGATCGCCCGCGCCAGGCTTGAACCGTTGGGTGTGCAGGTCGTCCCGATCGACGAAGACGATCCTGTTCTGCCTTTCGCGGACGAGCAGTTCGAGATGGTCATCAACCGGCATGAATACTATGCGCCCTCCGAAATCAATCGCATTCTGACTCGGGGCGGCACTTTCATCACCCAGCAGGTCGGCGACCAGAACGATCGCGAGCTCATCGAGGCGTTAGGGGCCTCGCCACGTGATTCTGCGTCTCCCTGGAACCTGGAAGTCGCAGTCGCTGAACTGGAGGCAGCAGGCCTGGCGATCGACCGTGCGCAGGAATGTTTCAGCGAGACCCGCGTTTTCGATATCGGTGCGGTGGTCTATTACTTCAAAGCGCTGCCGTGGGAGATCCCAGATTTCAGCGTGGAGAACTATTTCGACGCACTGGCCGCAATCCACGATCGGATCGCCGCCGAAGGCTATATTCAGACCAGTTTGCATCGCTGCCTTATTGTGGCTAATAAACCCTGATAGGAGATTGATATGTCCCATGTTCTGGTCCTCGGTGGAGGTTTCGGCGGTGTCGCTGCCGCAAGAACCCTCCGCGAACAGCTTCCGGATGACCACAAAATCACCTTGATCGACAAGCGCGACTATTACATGATCGGTTTCCGTAAAACCTGGGGATTACTCGGTGAAGCGCCGTTAGCCCAGGGCCAGCGCAAGCTTGCTGACCTTCAAAAATTCGGCATCGATGTTCTCCATGGCACGATCGAACACATCGACCCCGCCGAACGCAGTGTGGTGGTCGATGGGCAACTGCTCCAGGGAGACGCGATGATCGTGGCGCTGGGAGCTGAACTGGCGGTAGATGACGTACCTGGATTCGAGGAATGCGCCCTCAATGCCTATGATCCAGCCCAGGTTGAAAAACATGCGCAAGTGATCGAGAAATTTATTGGCGGGCGCATTGTGGTAGGCGTATTCGGACTGCCGTATAAATGCCCGCCTGCCCCGTATGAATTGGCAATCCTGCTTGAAGAAAAGCTGCATAAACGGGGCATCCCTGTCGAGATAACCGTCTTCACACCCATGCCCAATGCTCTTCCGATACTCGATGGTGAAGATTGCGCAACGCTCGACGGTTTCATGCTGATGCGCGGTATCCGTTTTCTGCC
>JBFGQG010000594.1:0-1941 GCA_041564295.1 Anaerolineales bacterium
AGCACGACGATCGAATACCAGGGGTATACGATCGATTTCGGGAAATCATGGGAAAGGATGGAACTTAAGGATGCCGTTTTAGAATTGTCCGGCATCAATGTGGACGATTACCCCGATGCCGACAGTCTTCGTGCGGAAATGCGCCGGCGCAACATTGAAGCAGGACCGGACGTCCCTCGCGGCAAACTGATTGAGAACCTTGTCGGTGAATTTGTGGAGCCGGCCTTGATTCAGCCGACATTCCTCTACGATTATCCGCGCGATGTCTCTCCGCTGGCCAAGAGCAAACCCGGCGATCCTTCTACGGTCGAGAGGTTCGAGGGTTTTGTGGCTGGCTTTGAGATCTGCAACGCTTTTACTGAATTGAACGACCCGCAGGACCAGCTCGCCCGGTTTGAAGAGATGAGTGACGCATTTGCCAAAGACGACGAAGATCGGCATCCACTCGATGAGGATTATTTGCGTGCGATGCGTTATGGTATGCCGCCCAACGGCGGTTTCGGTATGGGGGTGGACAGGCTTGTGATGCTGTTGACGGACCAGCCAAACATTCGCGAAGTCCTCCTTTTCCCGCATCTCCGCAAGACGGAAGGGTAAGGGCCAGGCATGCCGCGCCGCAATGTTTCATCCGGTACGCCGTGGGAAAAGGCGTACGGCTACTCCCGCGCAGTGCGTATAGGCAACGTTGTTGAGGTTGCCGGCACAGTCGCAGCCGATGAGAAAGGCCGGGCTGCCGGGGAAACGGTCTACGAGCAGACTCGCTATATCCTTGCAAAAATCGAGCGCGCCTTGAAGGAAGCCGGCGCAGGTCTGGGTGACGTCGTCCGCACGCGCTGGTTTCTGACCGATATTTCCACCATCGACGAGGCCGGGCGCGCGCATGGCGAGGTTTTCGGTGAGATCTGCCCGGCAGCAACGGCAATCGAGGTCACCGCACTGGCTGGGCAGGATTTCCTGATCGAGATCGAGGCAACAGCCGTCCTCGAGGGGTAGCACAGCGAAGACTTGCCTGGAAGTCTTTGACCGCTGCCTGGTGCTGGAACTCGAAAATCCGGCTACCTGCGGGGCGGTCCACCATTTGACTGTAACCTGTTACATGCTGCAGCACAACGAATATTTGCGCGATACAGGAATACAGTCTGGATAAACTACGCGGGCATCGACGGACGGTTTAAAGGACAAAATGAAAGCTTTGGCGTTTATTTTCGAAGGCTGGCCGGCCTACCGGCAGACCAGCACTGATGTGGTTGCTCAATTAACGCCCGAACAACTTTTCTGGCGTCCGGCAGAACACCTTCGATCCGCCGGGGAACTGGTCCCGCACATCGCTCTCGGGCCTATTGCCTGGTTCACGCGGATGGACGCTCTGGCGCATAATGGCCCACGACTTGCACCACGGCGGAGAATTTGCCCTGATGCTGGGAATCCAGGGGATCGAGAATTTCGAATTGGGCGATTTGGGCGGGCACGTTGTCGAGCCGCCGCTGACAGGCGATGAAGACAAATTAACTGAAATCAATTAAAAGGATACCTGTGTACGGATTAATCGGAAAAATCATTGCTGTCGAGAACCAGCGCGAATCGCTGATTTCTATCTTGCTGGAAGCCTCGGTTGAGTTACCGGGTTGTTTAAGCTATGTCGTTGCCATGGATAGTACGGATCCGGACGGTGTCTGGGTCACGGAAGTATGGGAAAACAGGGAAAGCCATCAGGCATCGCTCAATTTACCGGCTGTACAACAGGCGATCTCCAACGGCAGGGCGCTGATCGCCGGCTTTGGGGATCGGTTTGAGACTGAACCTGTCAATAGACCTGGATAACCATGTTATAATCCGCACAACAAGGCCCTCGCGGAAACTTTTTTCGACTGATCCTTCCAGAGAGCTGCCGGCCGGTGTGAGGTAGCAGGCAGGTCGAGGAATTCCAATCCGCTGGACCGG
>JBFGQG010000595.1:0-1913 GCA_041564295.1 Anaerolineales bacterium
ATCCAGCTGCGGATAGACCAGCCCCGCCGGGACGACCGACAGGTTCTCCGGGTCTGGCGTTGGTAAGCTTTCATCGATGTAAAAATCGTGTTCGATCAACGACCGTACAAGGTCTGCACGGAAATCCCAGTCGTAAACGCCCGGTTCAGGCAATGCGCCCTTATCAACGATCATCCAGGCATATTCGAAATGGGTCGGTTCGTCGTAATGCTGCCAGGGCGGCATTACGAACAAATAAATCAGACCGTGCACCAAACCGACGACAAGGATGATTCCCAGGACCTGTCTTTCGTGATTCCTGATCCAGTCTTCTATCATGTGTATGTCTTAGCTATCGACGGCATTCGCGCGAGCGAGCTGAACAATCTTCTCAAAACCTTCGTTTATATAACTCTCAAGTTCCCGGGCCGTGTCCAGATATTCTTCCTTGATCCCCCCATAGGGGTCGCGGATATCTGCACGAAAGCCGACCATTTCACTGAGAAGGAAGATTTTCCCGGCATAGTCCGGAAATTCAGCGCGTAAAGCTTCCTGGTGTCCGGTTTCCATGGTCAGGATGAGGTCCGCGCCGGAGAGGATTTCACGATTGATCACGCGCGATTGGTGTGGCTCCAGGTCCATCCCCCATTCCGACATGATATCGCGCCCGTGTTTACTGGCAGCGAAACCATCGCGTGCCCAGGTTCCGGCGGATGTGACCGTCCATTCTCCAGGAACTGCTTCTTGCTTCAATTTTCGCTCAAGCAGGACCATCGCCATCGGCGATCGGCAGATATTTGCAGTACAAACTACCAAAATATTAGGCATGATGTCACCAATTATTCCAATCAATAAACTTTGGACCTGGCCCGGGCCGGCCAATCCTGGTCATTCTATGGTTCGAACCGTTCATAATTTTCTACATTCGATTTGTCGTTTCCGGTGAGTCGTTGTTTCAATACGCGCAGGATGAACAGCGGGTTTCCAAACAGGTACCGCTTCCAATACCGCAGCGGCTCCTGGATCAAGAGTGATAACCATTCAAATCCGTTGTCTGTCACCCAACCCGGCGCGCGGTTCAGCCCCCCACCGAAATATTCAAACACTCCACCTACTGCCATGATCACCCGCACATTCAAACGGGCCCGATTTTCGCAGATCCATTTTTCCTGCAAGGGTATGCCCATACCTACCAGCAAGACGTCTGCGCCGGATGCATTTATTTTTGCAACAACTGCTTCATTTTCTTGAGAACCAGGTGTCATATCAAAGAAGCCGTGATGCGCTCCCGCCGGTTGAACCTTCGGAAACCGCACGGTAAATACTTCTAGTGACTTCTCTGCCACTCCAGGTGGGTTTCCCAGCAAAAATAAAGAGCCCCCGGCTTCGCTGATCGCCGCCAGCAGGTCGTCTATCCAATCCGCCAGCGTGAAACGTTCCGGCAAACTTCTTCCCAGTAAATATGCCCCGAGACGTACGCCCACCCCGTCGCAATAGACGATATCTGAACGGTTGAAATAATCGCGCAACCAGGGAGTTTCTGAAGCGACGTTGAGGCCTTTCACATGCACATATGAAATTAAGGTATTCCGTTTTTGCAGAATCCCTTCTCGCACGCTTGCCAACAGGTCTGCTTTCGTAATGGGATCGATACCCACACCTAAGATATACACTCGGTTCCGCACGGTGCGATTATAACCTTATAGATCGGACATGACCGTTGATTTCCGGCTGGAAACGATCGTCGCCAGAGCGCCAAGGAACAGCGGAAAAAGGACGACGACATGCAAAACTACACCATATGCCAGTGACAATTCTCGTGAGACGCCATACAGGCCAAGTGACACGATGCAGAGATATTCGAAGACGCCAATCGTGCCGGGCACCAGATTCGTTGATATTCCGGCCTGCAGCACCACGAGGAGAAGGAGCGA
>JBFGQG010000596.1:0-1901 GCA_041564295.1 Anaerolineales bacterium
CTTCGCGCTGCTGCCGAGCCAGGTGCCTCCGGTTAGAGACCGGCCCACGTCGTCGATTTGACATATTAATCCCTTTCCGGCGCTTTAGCGAAGCACTTCACCGGCGAACGGCAGAAGTGCGACGTGTCTTGCACGCTTGATCGTCTGGGCCAGGTTGCGCTGGTGCTTCGCACAAGTACCTGTCTGGCGGCGTGGACGGATCTTGCCGGCTTCAGTGATGTATCTCTTCAGCAGATCTGTATTCTTGTAATCCAGTTCAATGGAAGAATCTGCACAGAACTGGCAATACTTCGGGCGCGAAAATCGTCGCCTTTGCATTCTCCTTTGAGGTCCTGCCATTTTTATCTCCTATTTGTAGGCGACTCAGAAGGGATTTTCCTCTTCCTCGTCTGTAATTTCGGGATCGAAATCGTCGTCGAAGTCATCGATTTCACCGTCATTTGTAAAACGGTTCTTCTGGCTCAGGATAATCATTTCGTTCGCAACGATTTCCGTCGCACTTTTTCTGGTTCCGTTCGCATCTTCCCAGCGTCGGGTCTGCAGCCGTCCTTCAATGTAGACGCGCTGGCCTTTACCCAGGTACTGGTGGCAGATTTCGGCGAGACCGCCCCAGGCAACAATGTTGAACCACTCGGTTTCCGACCGCTTATCTCCATCGGCCGTCGTCCAGGAGCGGCTGGTCGCCACGCTGAACGTCGTAACCGGGCGTCCGGAAGGGGTATATCGCATTTCCGGATCTCGCCCCATGCGGCCGATGACCATAACCTTATTCAAATCTCGTGCCATTTTCCTTCTGTTTCCTATCTAAGTCCGTTTGTCCAATTGTTGGCAGCCCAAAACATTGGGCGGCGACGGATCACTCACATACCTTGCGGCGCATTGGAACAATGCAGCGGCCCAGGGTTTTCAAGCTGTCAATCGCTTGAGTGATTACTCTTTCGCGGTGACGAGAAAACGCATAATGGGTTCGGTCAGACGCATATTCCGCTCGAGTTTCGTGCAAAATACAGGCTCCATCTCGGTCTCGAGAAGAACGTACTGGCCTTCTTTCTTCTTACGAATCGGATACGCCAGTGTCCGTTTACCCCAGACATCGACCTTGCCGACCGTGCCGCCATCTTCTGCAACCCAGCCGGTTACGCGGTCGACAACTTCTTTCAAAGCCGCCTCCTCGAGGTCAGGGTGCACGATAAATAGCACTTCATAGTTACGCATGTCGAGATATTCCTCCTTTCCTTGGGATTGCCCCTGCGCCGGCAGTGGTAGCTGTCACACATCCAGTCAGAGGCGGAAAGCAAAGCGCCATTTTGACGCCATTCGCTTCATGCAAAAAGCGGGCTGTAGTTTAGCACAACATGGTGGTTTTGTGTAGAGCCTAAATTACGTCGCAAACGCAATCGACTCATAGCCTGCGCTTACGAACGATCTTCCTTATCCGGAAGGTATGATCCCTCAATCCAGGCCTCACCCCCTGCTCCGATTTCCTTCTTCCAGATGGGAACAATCTCTTTCAAACGGTCGATACCGTAACGCGCCGCCTCGAAAACGCCGGTGTCCCGGTGGGCAGCTGTGCAGGCGATCAGGACGGTCGGCGTGCCGGGGTAAAGGCGTCCGATCCGCTGAACGATGGCGATGCCCTCAACAGCCGGCCAACGTGTCCGTATTTCCTCGGCTACCTGATTCATTTTCGCCAATGCCATTGGGATATAAGCTTCGTATTCCAGGTATTCTGTTTGTGGGGGCAAACCTTCCCGATCGGTCAGGCCGCGCACCATCCCTGTAAAAATCGCGGCTGCGCCCGTCGAAGGGAGGGTGATTCGCGCCAGAAGGTCGTCGAGATCGAGTGTTTCCTCTGCCACAGAGGTAACGAGAGGAAAACCGTTCATTTGCGGCAAACTAAC
>JBFGQG010000597.1:0-1888 GCA_041564295.1 Anaerolineales bacterium
GCACGCCAGCGGCGTGTCCTTTTTTATACAAATAAAAATGATAGGCTCGCACCGCACCTGTCATCATAAGTGGGTTCTTGCGTTGGGCCCCACGCTGAACCTTCATATCACCCCTTTCTTTTGAAAACCAAAAACCCGATGGCAAAACTCTCCTATTCGGTGTTATAATTTATCGCCTTTATGGGCTTGGTAATGAGAGAAATAAACGAGGAACCTGGAGAATATATTATCCGGAACGCGTGGAGAAAACGACAATAGTAAATATGTTATCAAGCCCCGGCAGACGATGTCGGGGCTTTTTTGAAAATTTGGAGTATAGAAATGGATAGTAAGTTAAGAATTATCCCACTCGGGGGATTGGGGGAAATCGGGAAAAATATGACGGTATTTGAATACAACGACCAGATATTGATCGTTGATACCGGCTTGATGTTCCCGGAGAATGATATGCTCGGGATTGACTACATCATCCCGGACTTTCAATATGTGATCGATCGGGCAGATAAAGTCCGCGGGATCGTGATCACGCATGGTCATGAAGACCATACCGGCGCCATCACGCATGTCCTGGACTACGTCGACGCGCCGATTTATGCGACGCCGCTGACACGCGGCCTGCTTGAAGTGAAGCTGGCCCGTCACAAGAAGCTGCAAACCGCAAAACTGCACACAGTCAAAGCAGGTCAGACGATTCAACTGGACCCTTTCAAGATCGAATTGTTCCACGTTTGCCACTCAATCCCCGACGGGGTAGGTCTCGGAATCACGACGCCTGTCGGACTGGTCGTCCATACGGGTGACTACAAGTTTGACCACACCCCGGTCGACAACTGGCCTACTGATTACGCAAAGCTGGCTGAATTCAGTTCGCGCGGTGTGCTCGCTTTACTGGCAGATTCAACCAATGCCGACGAACCGGGCTGGACGCCTTCAGAACGTGTGATTGACCCGGCGCTCGATACGGTTTTCCGGCGTGCACCTGGACGGATAATCGTTGCCTCATTCGCGTCCTTAATTTCACGGATGCAGCAGGTGGCGAATGTGGCCGCCTACCACGGGCGAAAAATCGCCTTTGTTGGCACCAGCATGAGCGAGAATGCCAAAATGGCTAAGAAGTTGGGCTACCTCGACATCGAGCCGAACGTCCAGGTCTCTGTCGATGAAGCGCTGAACATGTCTCCTTCGAAAGTCGTTCTGATGTGCACCGGATCCCAGGGTGAGCCGACATCCATCCTGGGCCGCCTCTCGCGAGATACGAACCGCCTTTTCGGTATGCGTGAAGGCGACACCGTCGTGCTATCTTCGCACCCGATCCCGGGGAATGAAGAGACAGTCAGCCGCACGATCAACTCGCTGTTCCGGCGCGGTGCTAACGTGATCTACGATCCGATCGCCTCTGTGCACGTCTCCGGGCATGCCAGCCAGGAAGAGATCAAGCTTATGCTGCACCTGGTCAAACCGAAATACCTGGTACCGGTCCACGGAGAACTGCGCCACCTGCACCAGCATGCCGAACTCGCCTGTGAAGTCGGCCTTCCCGAAGAGAACATTGCGGTGATCGAAAACGGCCAGATCCTGGAATTTAACCAGGCGGGTGAAATGAACCTGGGTGAACGCATCCCAGGCGGGTACGTCTTTGTGGACGGGACGAGTGTCGGCGATATCGGGCCGAGTGTCGTGCGAGAACGGGACATCCTTTCTAGAGAAGGTTTTGTACTGATTAACTTGCTGACCGATCGTGAGACTGGCAAACTCATCCGCGAGCCGGAAATCCTGACCCGCGGTTTCATTTACGAACCCGAAGCGGATGAGCTGCTGCTTGAAACGCTCCGCCACATTGCGGAGACGGTCAGTTCTGCCAACGGCAACATGCGCAGGGATGTAGAGA
>JBFGQG010000598.1:0-1873 GCA_041564295.1 Anaerolineales bacterium
GCCGGCGGGACAGTAGCGAGAGCAGGCAGTGCAGACGGTGCTGCAATTACTTCGTCTCTTGCTCCGGCCGGTTGACCCCGCCCTGCAGTGCATGCCGTGAGAAAGAGCAGGACCAGGCAGGCAACAAAAATCTCCGCAGTTTTCTGCGGAGCGTTGAAATGTACACGGTTTGGCCGGCCTCTCTGGAGTCCTGTATAAACCTGAGGAAACCTTTTAATTCTTAATCATCGATCATCCGGCCGGATGCATCTGTGCGAATGAATGCTCCACATGTTTCGCCTCCATAGGCGGTAAAGAAGAATATGCACGCATGGGTTCGCGAGTCGCACGGGTACCGGCCTGCAATTTCCGCCGCATCTGCAGCCGCGCCCGCGCCAGCCGGCTCTTCACTGTACCCAGTGGGATATCGAGAATTTCGGCTACTTCCCAATAATCCATATCGTACAGATCGACCAGGGTAATCACACTGCGATGGATTTCGGGCAGTTCGCTTAACAACGCATGGACACGCTCGCGCACCTCGTTCTGCTCGACAATCGACTCTGTAAACGAGTTCTGGTCAACGAGCCAGAAAGGTGATTCGATATCTTCCCCCTGGTCGTCTTCGGGAAATAGCGACTGCGTGGGATGGCGCTTGATCTGGCGCAGGTAGTCATATGCGGTATTGGTAACGATCCTGAACAGCCATGAACGGAATGACCCGCCGCGAAACTTACGGATGCTCATGAAGGCCTTGATGAAACTTTCCTGCGTTATGTCATCCGCGGTGGCAGGATCTCCCAACAAACCAAAAGCATGATAATAGGCTTTGTTCTGGTAGTGCAAGACCAGCTGGTTGAACGCCTCCAGGCAACCGTTGGCAGCGTGGCTGATTAATGTTTTTTCTGAATCTTCGTTGTATTTTTCGATAAAAATTGACATCTCATATCTCCGAGGTTCTGCTCCATTAGCAGTGCGCCTGCTTCTGCGGTCGCAGGTTCCATTCAGGCACTATTCATTTCGAATAAACCAGAGGATACGCCAAATCGCGCCAAACTTCGTCCCCTAAAAGATGTCATTCATGTGTCATTCAAAAGTCTTAGATACAGGTCGGAATCAAGGCGCATTGGAGCTGCTTGGGTGGTGATACGGACCCGGCTCGGTCAGGCTGGTGAAAACCCCCGTTTGAAATTCATAGCGCCAGATTTCATTCGAGCCATCCAGATTTGCCACCAGCACGAGAATGTAGCGACCATCCTGTGACCAGGACGGAGAGTATATTCGCTTTCCATCCAGGTCGAGAGCCAGTTCTCGGCTTCCATCAGCGGCAAGGACATACAGGCCGATACTGTCGTGCAGATTGATGATGCCGTCGCTGTTGGCGTCCCCTCTGACGCTCGTAAATGCGATCCAGCGCCCGTCCGGTGACCAGGAAACGTTGAAATCATCAAAGCCCGGGCTGTTGGTCAGGTTTGTTTCGACGCCGCTTTTGAGGTCCAGGGTATAGATGTCGGTCATATCATTGACGGTAATCCTGCCGTCGCCTGTCGTATCTTCAGTTGCCCTGCCGAAGACGACCAGGCTGCCGTCCGGAGACCACGCCGGACGGGAATCGGCTCCGCTGAAAGTCAACTGTGTCAAATCACCGGACAAAACGTCCACCATCCAGATATTTGTTGCATTTTCGGGCTCGAATGTCCTGCCCTCAAATACGACCCGCGAATCTCCGGCCTTCGGTGACCAGGCCGGAAAACGCGCCTGCCCGTTGAAGGATGTCAACTGCTGTTCAGTACCCCGGCGCAGGTCGTAGGCATACAGTTCCCATCCGTCCTGGCTGCGGTTCGACGAGTAAACCAGCTTCCAGTTATCCGCCGAAAACGAAGGCGCTTCGTCC
>JBFGQG010000599.1:0-1800 GCA_041564295.1 Anaerolineales bacterium
AGTGCGATCCGGTTATACGAGAAAAACGGGTATCTTCGTGTTGATACCTGGGCGCGCTACTACAAGGGCGGAGAAGACGCGGTGGTAATGGAGAAATGGCGGCCTGAACGCTAACCTGGCCTACCAGAACTGAGGATGGCGTCCGTCATCCTTGCCACACGAACCATCTCTTTGACGTCGTGGACGCGCACGATCGAAGCCCCTCTTAATATTCCGACTGTGATCGCCGCTGCGGTGCCTTCGATGCGGTCTTCCGGTGGCAGGTCCAGGGTGTACCCTATGAAGGATTTGCGTGAGGGGCCAATCAACACCGGGTAACCGAGCTTGCAGATTTCGTCTGTGCGGTTGAGCAGTTCCAGGCTCTGATCGACCGTCTTGCCGAACCCGATGCCGGGGTCGAGGATAATTTGTGAGTCGCGAACGCCGGCATCGTGTGCGATCCCGACGCTTATCATCAGCTCAGTTTTCACATCTTCAATAAGGTTCATATAATGCACACCGATGTAGCGGCCGCCGAGTCGTTCGCGGACCTCCGCGCTGTTCGGAGTCAGTCGATTATGCATCAGAATGACGGGTACGCTGCGCTCGGCGACGAGGGGAGCCATGGCCGGATCAGCGCGCAGCCCCCAGACGTCGTTTACGATGTCTGCCCCTGAGTCAAGTGCGGCCTCGGCCACGCCGGCTTTGAAAGTGTCGATGGAAATCAGGATTTCGGGGAAATGGGCGCGCAGTTCGCGGACGGCAGGTAAGACGCGCTCGAGTTCTTCGGTTTCTGAGACGGAGGACGCTCCCGGACGGGTGCTTTCACCGCCGATGTCGAGGATATCGACGCCGGCGCCAATAAAATTATGGGCGATTTCGAGTGGTGCAGGTGCATGCTCCCTGCGAAGCCCATCACCGGAAAAACTATCCGGTGTGAGATTTAGAACCCCCATCACATATGTGCGGGCATTCCAGTCAATTTGATGCGTTCGCATGTCGCGCGGTAGATGCCGGGCAGTATCAGACCATCGTATCGAGCGGCCGCGTTAGCCAGGCCTCTGCTTCGTCCAGATCTGTAAACAGCTGGAGGGTGGTCCCGCCGCCGGGGGACGAAGTCAGTGAGGCGATCCGGATCACGGCTTTCCTCACGTCTTCGTTGGCGACGACCACGGCAAGGCGGATATTTCGTGCGGAAGGATCGTTGTTCGCCTCAATGGCCATGTTGACAGCATCCGCTGGGATATCGGATACTGCACGGAGGTCGTAGAGGTTGCGGGTCTGGCGGTCCGATTCGAGGAGATGCTGCAGGGCAAATTCGCGCCAGTGCTTGAGTGTCTTTTGGTTCAGGTCCGTAAACGTGATATTCATGCCGCCGTCACTGCGACGTTTCACAGTATAGCCGATGCCCGGCTGAGGTTCCCAAAAAAGTGGTTTGACATTCTTATCGGTCATGGTATCTCCTGTTGACTGCCGCCCCAAAAATAGACGAGGCTTTTTTCAGGCCAGCCAGACGGTAGCTATTTTGACGGTAGAAAACAGGCATTAATCTCACCATTTTCTACCGGATGCCTAGATTATAAAGCTTAAGAATGAATCCAGCGCGCTTCTAAGCAGAAAAACCTTTCATCCAGCCGCTCGTGTTATGAAAATCCGCTGCGGCTGTGCCGGGCGGGTAAATTTCGTCTAGGGTTTTTGCGATTTCGGTATCAAGGGACATACCCAGGAGTGGAAGGGCGTCGGACAGGTGTTCGACAGTGCGCGGTCCGATGATCGGTGCGGTAATTGCCGGCTGGTCTTTCACCCATAGGAGGGCAAGTC
>JBFGQG010000600.1:0-1791 GCA_041564295.1 Anaerolineales bacterium
CTGCGATCGTGTTTTTCCCGCGCGGCAGACCGGCTGGTTTCCATTATGGCGGCGGTATTCAATAGCGAAGGCGGAATTTTCTTCATGGGTCGAAGAAGTCTTCGTTGAGCGTCGAGCCAGCTCGAACCTTGGTGAATATATTTTGAGCCGGATGTTATCCGTAAGATATGATGACGGATTCTGATATCCGCGATGAGCTCATCACGAACTTGCTTGCAGGCCTCGAGACAACTGCAACGGCACTGGCCGGGGCTTTGTATGCATTAGGACGCCACCCACACGTTTTCAATACGGTCCGGGAGGACTCTTACCCCCCGACACCAGGTCGGTATATCGATAATGTCAATCCATAACGATCCGGAACTTTATCCTGCCCCCGGGGACTTTAGACCAGAACGGTTCTGCGAGCAGACATTCAACCCGTTCGAATTCCTGCCGTTTGGCGGTGGAAACAGGCGCTGCATTGGCGCAGGGTTTTCGGAATATGAAATGCGGATGGCTCTATCGGAAATAATCTCGTCCATCCGAGTCGAACCAACAAATAATGAAGTCGATATCCGCCACGATATTGCAATGGGACCAAAAACCGGCGTCCTATTGCGTATCCTTGAGCGGAAACGAAGGTGAGAAATCTATGGCTATGCTTGATAACAAGACAATATTGGTGACGGGCGGATCGCGCGGCATCGGCGCCCAGATCGTCCGTTATGGAATGGAAGAAGGTGCGCATATTGGTTTTACTTACCACAGGAGCCAGCTGGAAGCTGATGGCCTGGCTGCCGAGATGTCTGCATTGTATCCGGGTCAGCACTGCCTCGCGTTTCAGTGTGACGTAACCGACATGGGTGCGATGGAGCGTCTTGTGAAGGATGTTCTGGCTGCTTTCGGCCAGCTCGACGTCCTGATTAACAACGCCGGAATCGTGTCCGATGCTGTTCTGGCCAGGATGACAAGGGAACAATGGGACCAGGTGATTTTTACGAATCTCGGAGGTATGTTCAATGCAACCCGCCCTGTTCTTTTGCCCATGATCAAGCAAGGAAAAGGGTCAATCGTCAACCTGACCTCCATCACAGCAGTGTACGGCAACGCCGGGCAGACCAACTATGCAGCTTCCAAGGGGGGAATTATCGGTTTTACGAAAGCGCTTTCTGCCGAGGTTGCACCGCATGGTGTCCGCGTCAATGCCGTCGCGCCGGGATACATCCAGACGGACATGATAATAGCCGTAAACCAGGACCACCTGGATCACGCCAGGTCGCGAATCTCCCTCGGCCGTCTTGGAACTGTCGAAGAAGTTGCTCCGCTCGTTTGTTTTCTTGCCTCGGACCTTTCCTCTTACATTACCGGGCAGGTGATCCAGGTCGATGGTGGGATCACATTATAGTAAGCATGTGTGTATACAATGAGTCTAATATGGTTCTAATTGATTTGCCCTAACCGGATATGTTATGATTCTGTAAAAAGCGGCCTTTGAAAAGATCGATTTATCCTTTCTGGGCCGCGTCCGGATATTATTCAGGGGAGGCTCCCAATCCAAATTAAACAGCAGAATAAACAAAGATAGAAAATCCTGATTTGTTCGTTGGACATGCCCCTCGGCTGTCAGAGGGGGGAAGGATGATATTTCAATGCGCTCGATGACCCAGAACGATTTAAAAAAATTAGCAGAATTTCGTGAAGAATGGTGCGTTTCGATTTACATGCCCGCTGATCCTGGGCATTTACAGTACCGGAAAGGCACAATCCGCTTGCGGAATATACTCGGTGATGTTGAAAAAGCGCTTCGCC
>JBFGQG010000601.1:0-1726 GCA_041564295.1 Anaerolineales bacterium
CCCTGTAAAACGACGAGGATTTTTCGTTTACCTTCCGCATACAGCAACTCCTGCAGCGCTTCCAATTCATCATTCAGTGTTTTCAACATCAGCTTCCCTTCGGTTTTGCTCACCGGAAAAGCCGATTTATCGCCGGGATCTACCTGGTCCAGGTCGATCGAGGCGCCGTGGGGGACACGGTAAAGGTTCATGAAATCCTCCTCCAAATATAGTTCATCCGCGAATCAGTTGAACATTTCGTTAACAAGCGGCCAGATTAATTCCCAATTCGGTAGAAGCACGCTGGCTCCCTGTGAGGTCGTGAACGGCGTGGCCATTTCACGCGTCAGCGTGCGACCGTCGATACCGTCCGATCCCGCTCTCAGTAGAGCAAATCCAAGCCGCGGCCATTGCCAGTACGGCAGGTCCGTTTCCAATGCGCTCGGCAGCGACAGCAAGATGGCAGGCAAGCGCGCCCAGGTTACGGGATTTTTGAAAGCATTCACCATAGAGCGTATGAAAATCTGGCCCCGCGCCATACGGGCAAAATCATCCGAGCCGGACCTGTCACGCACAAACGCTAGTGCCTGTGTCCCGTCCAGGTTGTGCGTCCCTTCGGAGTATCCTGACATAGCCGTCGGAAAGTCAATATCGATTCCACCCATTGCATCGATGACGTTCACGATCCCACCGAACTTAAACAATACGATGTGTTCCATACGAACTCCGAAATTCGCTTCGATCGTATGGATCGTTGCGCCCACACCGGTTCCAGGCGAATCAGCTTCTGCGAAGAAATATGCAGTGTTGATCCGGTTTTCACCGTATCCAGGGATATTGACCCAGAGATCGCGCGGGATCGATAACATCACAATTTTCGGCTGCAGCGGGTTTACCGAGGTCAAGATGATTGTGTCTGTCCTTCCCAGGGCGACTTCCGGGTCGCGCGAATCCGTGCCAAGGACCAGGACGCGGGTATTGAAAGGCAGCAGAAGGTATATGGCTGCCAAGATCACCAGGGCCAGCAGAAAAGACAGGCAACCACGGCCTCTTTTCCGCCTCTTTTTGACCGGTTCAGGCCGGTATACAGGCGGGGGAGGTGTCTGTGGAGGGGGAGGCTGCGCCGGCTTTTGCGGCGGCTGGTAAACGGGGGGTGGAGGAGTGTGCGGCACATCCTCTCCGACCCAGCCGATGTGGACTTCATCTGTATCTTCTAACGGATTATTCTCAGGTTTTTTATTCATCGAGAAACACTGCCTACCATCGTTCTCCGGAACCCCGGATATTCATGTGTGCCCGCCCGTGAGGAGCGGTTAAACGGCTCGCTTCAAACAGAGGAAAACAGCAGCCTGACCACGACCGCGCCAGTTATCCAGACGGACTTCCTTTGTATATATCACGTCCATCTGAAGCTGCTCAAATAAACGCCTGTAATCCAATCTCGGCCGAAACTTCTGCTCAACCCATTCTATCGCGGCGAGATAACCGCCTGGGCGTACTGCACGAAGCATCGACCCAATGACGACGCGCGTGTCCTCTTCCGGGTCTTTGCGTGCACGGTCCCACCAGATTTGATGTAAAACCATATCACAAAATGCCAGATCATACGCCTCGTGGTCGAGCTGCCTTGTGTTCGGCGGAATCGTCCAGGGCTGGAAGGAAAGCATAAAATGTTCGTTGAACAGATTTTGCTTAAAATACTCCGGCACTTCATCGTTCCACCACGTAAAATCTGACACGGGGATCG
>JBFGQG010000602.1:0-1713 GCA_041564295.1 Anaerolineales bacterium
CTGGTGGGGCCGTATCCGGAACGAAAAGACCTTTATGATTCC
Source organism: Anaerolineales bacterium (assembly GCA_041564295.1). Taxonomy (GTDB): domain Bacteria; phylum Chloroflexota; class Anaerolineae; order Anaerolineales; family JABWBV01; genus DATDOR01. The sequence goes on from JBFGQG010000602.1 coordinate 43, forward strand.
CGCTCTCCGCTTGAGCATGCCGGGCTGTTATCTACCCCGGTCATTTTCTTCCAGGGCCTTGAAGATAAGGTCGTCCCGCCAAACCAGGCCGAAATGATGGTCGAGGTACTGCGGGAAAAGGGTGTGCCGGTGGCTTACGTGCCGTTCGAGGGAGAGCAGCATGGTTTCCGCCAGGCGCAGAACATCCGCAGGGCGCTTGAAGCTGAATATTATTTTTACGCGAAGATATTTGGTTTTGAGACTGCCGATGAGATCGAACCCGTTGAGATTCAGAACCTGTAATAATTGGGGGAGCGGGGATCAGAATTTTGCTTTCTCTATAACTTCTGCCGCAATATCATAGCGTCGGAATGGCGGCATGATATACACTCCGGCGGCGATCCCGCGCACCTGCTTGATGAGTTCAACGGCAATATCGATCCCTTCGGCACGTTTATCAACAGCCGAGTTGATACGCGCCATCGTCTTTGTGGGTATGGAGACGCCCGGCAGTTCGTTTTGCAGGAAAGCAGCATGCCGTTCGTTGAACAGGGGCAGGATTCCAACGATCAGCGGGAGATTCAGCGGTCCGTAAAGCTCATTGTAGCGATTAATGAATTTTTCGGCCTGTCGCGGTTCAAATACCGGTTGGGTCAATGCAAAATCTGATCCGCTGGTGATCTTCCTATTCAGTGTTCTGGCTTCACGTTCGAGGTTGCGCGGCGTCAGGTTCAGGGCGCAGCCTGCGAAGAAAGCGGTCGGTTTCCCAATGTCCGCCCCGGCGTAGTCGGTGCCGGCGTTGAAATTACGCTTGATCAATTTGACAAGGCCCGAAGGGACCACGTCGTAATCGTCCATGGCGTCGGGGTAGTCGCCGATAGCAGTCGGATCGCCCATGACGACGAAAATATTGCGGACGTTGAGCGCGTGTGCCGCGAGCAGGTCGCCCTGCACCCGCAGCAGGTTTCGGCCGCGCGTGGGGAAATGGAGAACGGTTTCAAGCCCGAGGCGCTGCTGAACGATATTGGCAACAGCCCAGGGGCTCATGCGCATGCGCGCCATTGGGCTGTCAGCGATGTTGACGCAATCCGCGCCCGCTTCCATCAGCATGGTGGCGGCGGCGAGCAGTTTTTCGAGACCCAGGCCGCGCGGCGGCGCCATTTCTACTGTCGTGACGAACGACCCTCCGGTGAGTTTCAGGCTGAGGCCTGTCGGCGCTTCGCCGGGTTCCTGGACCGGCACAAGTGCTTCTGCCCGGGCGGATTCTCCGTTGAAATCGAAGTCGATTGGCGGTGAATCGAGCGCGGCGCGCATGGCGTGGATATGTTCTGGTGTTGTTCCGCAGCATCCTCCGATGATGCTGGCGCCTGCACTGCGAAACTGCTGCGCATAGTCTCTGAAGTATGCCGGGCCGGCAGGGTACATGATCCTTCCGCCGACCTGTTCCGGCAGACCTGCATTCGGTTTGACCATGAAAAGCGCTTCAGGGACGGCTTTGCGGATGCGCCTGAGGATTCGCAGCATCTGTGCTGGCCCTCCGGAGCAGTTGATGCCGATCACGTCAACGCCCTCTTTGTGCAGTTCTCTGGCAACTTCTTCTGGGGAATTTCCGAGGAGGGTGCGGTCATCCCTTGTAAACGTCATCGAGGCGACGACCGGCGTCTCCCCGATCGCGCGTGCCGCCCGAACACC
>JBFGQG010000603.1:0-1672 GCA_041564295.1 Anaerolineales bacterium
ACCCACTTCAGGAACCCATTACATTTCATCACTGCCTGAAGGTTTTTATGACGAGAACAGCCAGGAAGCCGTCTCGCTTGCCAACCCGGAAGGGTACCTGGTCCACAACCTGGAACATGGTTACGTCATCTTCTGGTATAACTGTGAAATTCTGAACGAAAGCGAGTGCACAGAACTTAAAACTGAGCTCCGCACGCTGATGATGGATTACAACAACTTCAAGATTATCGGGTTCCCCTGGAAGACTACGGACGTTCCCCTCGTGGGGACTTCCTGGGGACGATATTTAGAATTCGAAACCTGGGATAAGGAGACGGCGGCCGCTTTCATTGAAAGGAACCGAAATAAGTCACCCGAACCGAATGCGAGATAAGAGATATGTCAACTAGATCAACAAGAGCTGAACGTCGCCGGAAAGAGCGCCAGAGAAAACAGATCCGGAATATCCTGATCTTCAGCGGTGCTGCGCTCGTTGTTGCAGCCTTTTTCCTTTTCATGTCAAACCGTCCGGTCGACGACCTCGCCGATGCACCGGCCAGGAACAGCCCGGTCGCTATCAATGAAATGACGATTGGGAACCCGGATGCGCCCGTACTGGTCGAAGCGTTCGAAGACTTCCAATGCCCTTCCTGCTTGCGGTTCACAGAGGATTTCGAACCACTAATCCTGCAGAATTACGTTTACACCGGGGTCGCTCGTCTGACCTTTCGATATTACCCCTTCATCGGGGCAGAATCATTCACCGCTTCTCATGCAGCCTTGTGTGCAAACGAACAGGGCAAATTCTGGGAGTATCACGATATTCTCTTTGCAAACCAGCTGGGTGAGAATATCGGCGCGTATTCAAGCCGGCGTCTGGAAGCCATGGCCGACAAAATCGGCCTCGATGTAGATTCCTGGAAAGCCTGCTATGATGCCGAAAAATACCAGGCATTCATCGATTCGGAACTGGCAGACGCACGCAATCGCGGCGTTCAGGGCACGCCAACGATATTTGTCAACGGCCAGATGCTCCCGAGCTATGACTACCAGTCCGTCGGTTTTGCGATCGAACAGGCCGCGACCAACCAATAACCCGTTGGAGATTAAGTAAAAAGCCGGAGAGTTGACCTCTCTGGCTTTTTTTATTGACCATTTATCAGCAGAGTGCACTCCGACTGAATCACGAGATCAATTCAATCAAATAGACAATCGATGGCGCGATCACGAGTGCCGGAAGGAAGTTGCCGACACGGATCTTCGTCAGGGAAAGCAGGCTGCTGAATGATATCCCCATCAGGATGACGCCGCCGGTAGCAGTCAGTTCAGGGATCATGGCGTTTTCCAGCAAATCCGGGGGGAATAAGGCAACCATTTGCGCCGCAAGCAGACTGATCCCACCCTGATAGAACAGTACGATTACTGCTGAAAAAAGAACTCCGATCCCAAGCGTCGCCGCCAGCGCGATTGAAGCAAACCCGTCAAGGATCGATTTGATCGCCAACAGTTCGTAGTCCCCAACGAGTCCATCCTGGATCGAACCCAGGATAGCCATCGGGCCGATGCAGTAGAGCAGCGAGGCGGTCAGGAACCCATTGATAAACCGCTCCCGCGCAGCTCCGCCGTCCGCCTGGTTCGAACGCCCGGCGCGGCCCAGACGCTCCTGCAGCCAACCGCCAAGCTGCTCGAGCCG
>JBFGQG010000604.1:0-1668 GCA_041564295.1 Anaerolineales bacterium
AGGCGTACTTCAGCGTCCACGGCGTGCATTGCGGAGACCCAGTGGATCGTCCCGCGCACTTTGCGTCCATCAGGGGCATATCCCCCCCTGGTTTCCGGATCGTACGTGCAGTGGATTTCGGTGATTTCGCCTTTTTCGTCTTTAACGAAATCTGTGCAGGTAATGAAATAGCCGTAGCGCAGGCGGACTTCACGGCCAGGTCCCAATCGGAAGAACTTGCGCGGCGGGTCCTCCATGAAATCTTCGCGTTCGATGTAGAGTTCGCGTGAGAACGGGATTGTACGCGTACCGGCAGTTTCATCTTCCGGGTTATTGACAGCCTCGAGTTCTTCCGTCTGGCCCTCAGGATAATTCGTGATCACAATCCTGACCGGGTCCAGCACGGCCATACGCCGCAGTGCGCGGAAGTTCAGGTCCTGGCGGACCTGGTGCTCGAAAAGAGCGATGTCGATGGTGCTTTCTTTTTTAGCTACGCCGATCGTGTCGCAGAATGAGCGGATGGCTTCGGGTGACACACCGCGCCGCCGCAGGCCGGACAAAGTCGGCATGCGCGGGTCGTCCCAGCCGGCGACTATGCCCTGCTCGACCATCTGGATCAGCCGACGCTTGGAGAGGACGGTATATGTCAGGTTCAATGGGGCAAATTCGATCTGCTGCGGTGCATAAATACCCAGGTTCTCGATGAACCAGTCGTACAGGGGGCGGTGGTTTTCAAACTCCAGCGTGCAGATCGAATGGGTAATCTCTTCGATCGAATCGGACTGCCCGTGGGCCCAGTCGTACAGGGGGTAAATCTTCCATTTATCCCCTGTGCGGTGGTGATCCGCGTGGAGGATGCGGTACAGCACCGGGTCGCGCAGATACAGGTTGGGATGAGCCATGTCGATTTTCGCGCGCAGCACCCGGGAGCCGTCCGGGAATTCACCGGCCCGCATGCGCTCGAAAAGGTCGAGGTTTTCCTCAACCGATCGGCCGCGGTAAGGACTATCCTGGCCGGGTTCAGTCAGCGTTCCGCGCGTATCGCGGATCTCTTCTGCTGTCTGGTCGTCAACGTATGCTTTGCCATCTTTGATCAGCTGTACGGCCCATTCGTAGAGCTGGTCGAAGTAGTCCGACGCAAAGCGCAGGTTTTCCCATTCAAAACCGAGCCAGCGGACGTCCTCCTGGATGGCGTCGACAAATTCCTGCTCCTCTTTTGTCGGGTTGGTATCGTCAAACCGGAGATTCGTGATACCGCCGTAATCATCCGCCAGACCAAAATTCAGGCAGATCGACTTGGCGTGGCCGATGTGCAGGTAGCCGTTCGGCTCAGGAGGAAAGCGCGTCGCGATACGGCCGTTGAACCTTCCTGAACGGTTGTGACCGTTGACAATTTCTCTAATAAAATCGGTAGATCGGATTTCTTCGTTCGTCATATCTTGTATAACCCTCGTTCTGCAATTTCTGGCGTGTAATTATACACGCGCTGCGAGTCTCCGCTAGTTCCGGTGTGATATAATCGAAGTTGTGAATAAGCAAACAAACGTCTGGACCGAGCAGCAGGAACAGCCTTAGCAGCCGCACTTCCCCGATGGAGTGACGGCTGGTGTCCCTTTTACCTCACCAGTCGTTTTTGTTTTTTAACAGAAATAACACTGCCAGGAGTATTTTGATGGCTACTGAACCCGC
>JBFGQG010000605.1:0-1652 GCA_041564295.1 Anaerolineales bacterium
GCGCGGTCGGGTCTCGTACGATGACCTCATTTCGCAATCCTTTGATCAATGGCCGGGCAATTTTGGCCGGAATTGGCGTCACCCAATGGACCCAATAGGAAGAGAGCCGGGGAGTCAGCACGGGAACAGGCAGCAAGACCCGGCGCAAGCTGCGGGCCCTGGCATACCCGAGCATCATCTCTCCATACGTGATCACATCTGCACCGCCGATCTCAATGACCCGCCCGAAGGTCTCAGTCTTTTCCAGGACAGTGATCAAATAGTCGAGCACGTTGCGGATCGCGATGGGCTGGATGCGGGTATAGACCCAACTCGGGCAGATCATGATGGGGACCCGCTCTGTCAGGTAGCGGATCATCTCAAATGAAACACTGCCTGAACCGACGATCACGGCCGCCCTGAGTTCCGTCACCGGCACTCCCGCTTCCCTAAGCGCCTCTCCGGTCTGGTGTCGTGAGCGCAGGTGTGGGGAGAGCTGGTCGTCGGGGCTGCCCAACCCACCCAGGTAGACGATCTGCCGTACGCCGGCAGATTGGGCTGCCCGACCAAAATTTCGCGCAGCGACCATATCCCGGTCGTGGAACTCGTTCGTATCGCTCATGCTGTGAATAAGATAGTAAGCGACGTCTATGCCTTCCATAGCTGCAACCAGCGTTTCGGGTATGAGCACATCGCCCACAGCGACATCGACCTGGTCCTGCCAGGGGCGCCCTTCCAATCTCCGCGTGTCACGGACAAGCACGCGCAAGGGGTAGCCAGCTTCCAGCAGGCGAGGGACCAGGCGCCCGCCAACATATCCGGTCGCTCCGGTAACAAGTATTCTTAATGAGTGGTTATTTGCAGGCAAGCGGTCTCCTTATGTAATTCGATTATAGGCCTCGTGTGCGAATGGGCGGACGAAACATTACTGGCGCACGGCAGGTCTTTCCGGCAGGTCTGTTTGTTCCACGAACCGATGCAGTGAATGTGCCTTATCAGGAGAAAACACGCCTGTTTCACGCCAGACAACTTCACCTTCAGGGTTGATCAGCAAGAGTTGAATTTCTTCTTCCGACTCAATCCCCAACGAACGTAAAAATTGAGCTTTTTCCAGGTATAGCGTAATCGTTCTCTCGCGTGCCAGGGTATCTGGAATACCGGCGCGCATGCCTTCGTTCAGCATAAACCGGCCGATCGGACCCATGCGGTAAATCACAGGGAACTCAAAGTAAGTAAAGCCGGAATGTTTCCTCTCGAGTTGAGCCGCAAAAGGCAGCCATGTATCGATGTCCTCCTGCTGGTGGCGATAAAACGCCATCAATACCAGAGAATAATTTGCCGAGAAATCCTCCGGGAAAGCGTATTTCTTTCTATTAAGATTTCGCCCGCTAACTTCCGGAAAAATGGTTGTTTTCATCACTGTTTCATCCTGACCGTCGAATTGTCCTGCTGAACTTTTCACCTGTAATATACCGCAAAAAACACTTTTTGTCAAATCTTTGTATAATGTTATGAGAATATTTGTAGCGGATTATTGCGGGGATAGACGACGGTTGAAGACGTCTAACGCGTTCTAAAATAAAGCCGCAGAAATAATGGGCCGGGTTTCACCCCCTGGTTCAGTTTGAGAATGCCTCCAGCTGCGCCATTTTACGGCTTCAATCCCGGTTGAC
>JBFGQG010000606.1:0-1644 GCA_041564295.1 Anaerolineales bacterium
ATGCCACCAGACGCCGGTTGGAAGTTCTCGAAACCACCGCCTGCAGTCGGCACAAGGTAGCAGTCGACGACCTGGCCGATGATGTCCGGCGCCGTGACCTGGGTCCAGGTTGAAGCTATGACAAAGAATAATACCAGCAGGAGTACCAGCCAGTAGTCCTTAAAGTAGCTTAGAAAGCGCTGCAGGGTCTTCGGAACACTCGTTGCCTTACGTGCATCGTCGCTCATCAGGCGACGGAGTCCTTCATTTCCACGAAACATAAAATCTCCTTGTCCGCCGGCCTGCGCTGGGAGGATGACGGCGCAGGCGTGATAAGACCTTACCTTGCGGTCATTTCCTCTAATTCTTCAACCGCGGAGTCTTCCACGAGCTGGGAATGGTAGATATCTGCATAAATTTCACTCGTTTCCAGAAGCTCGGCATGCGTGCCGCGTGCGGCGATTGAGCCACTGTCCAGGACGAGGATCTGGTCCGCGCTGATCACTGTGCTGATCCGCTGTGCGATGACGAAACTGGTCCGTCCTTCCATCAGCTTGTCGAGGGCTTTCTGGATTTCAGCCTCCGTGGCCAGGTCCACGCTGCTGGTCGAGTCGTCCAGGATCAGTATGCGCGGGTTGAGCAGCAGGGCGCGCGCAATGGCGATGCGCTGCTTCTGCCCGCCGCTGAGCGTCGTGCCGCGCTCGCCGACCGGAGTCTCGTAGCCATTCGGGAAGGACATAATGAAATCATGGGCCGCTGCCGCTGCAGCAGCGGCGATCACTTCTTCATCGGTAGCGTCCGGTTTTCCGAAAGCGATGTTTTCGCGGATTGTGCCGCTGAATAGTGTCGTTTCTTGAAGAACTATTCCAATTTGCGACCGCAGAGAATCGATCTTCAGGTCGCGCAGATCGATGCCTTCGACGAGGATCGAACCTTCGGAAGGGTCGTAAAAACGCGGGACCAGGTTAATGATCGTTGTCTTTCCCGAACCGGTTGCGCCAAGCAGTGCGACGGTTTCTCCGGCGTTCGTCTCGAAAGAGACGTTTTTCAGCACCGGTTCGCCTGCAGGGTAATACTTGAAAGTAACGTTATCGAACCGCAGGTTGCCCTGGATCTCGATCGACCGTGCCCCCGGTTTATCTTCAACTTCGATTTTTGCGTCCAGGATGTCGAACAGGCGAGATGCGGAAGCCGCGGCCTGCCCCATTTGCGTGAGGACGAAACCGAACTGGGCAACCGGAATGAACAGGTAAACGAGATAAAGGCTGAACTCCTGCCATTCACCGAGCGTCAGTGTAGCTTCGACGATTTGCCTGCCGCCGTAATACAGGATGGCTGCCTGGCCGAGGTTTGCAATCAAGAATACGAACGGGAACAAGAATGAGAACAATCGGGTGACGGCGATTTGCTGGTCCTTGACGATGTCTGCTGCTTCATTGAACTTGGCCTGTTCCTCTTTCTCGCGCGTGAACGCTTTGATCACTTTGATCCCAGCAAGGTTTTCCTGCAGGATCGTGTTCAGGTTGGACAGTTTGATCTGGATCTGGGTGAAGAGTGGGCGTGCAACCGTTCCGAAGAGGATAAAAACGGCAAGTCCGATGGGGAGGATCGGGAGAGCAACATATGCCAACCGCGCGTTAGTAGTGAAAAGCAGTATCAGGGTGC